>NZ_AVAF01000122.1 GCF_000445185.1 Thermoanaerobacter sp. A7A | reverse complement strand
GAAAATCTTTGGAGATTTAATTTGAGAATTGACAATGTATACTAATCGTGGAGTTTCATCTCTCCCGTCCTGTAAAGGTACATGGTCCTCGTCTGCCTCTATGTATAAAACCCTTATCTCTTTCTTCTCTTTTATTTCTCTCTTTACTTCTACTTCTCCTACTTCCCTTATTGCGTTTAATACCGTCTGTTTACTTAACTCCTCTGGACATGCTTTTTTACTACTTCTCTCATATGATTCTTCTATTGCGTTTTCTACTAACTTTATTTTTACTCCCTTTTCTATCCTATCGTGCCGCCCTATCTCTAATGCATCATCCACCAAATATGTATATCTCCCATCCTCCCTAGATTTGTAATATGTCCTCTCATATTCAATATTCCCAAGGACTGTCGTTAATCTCTTTTTATCTTTCCTCTCTACTACCCATTTTTCTTTCCTTCTCTTATCTTCTTTTATTATCTTATCTAACTCTTCAATAATTGCTTCTATTGCCTCTCTACCTAGTTTTTCCGTGAGTTCTTTTATCCTTGCTGCAAGCTCTGTAATATTCATTCCTTCGTTTAATAAATCACTAAAAATTTCTATCATTTCTCTAGTGAAATTTAGAGCATTTTGTAGTATAATATCTTCAAAGATATGTTTTTTCACAAGAGACACCCCTTTCTGTGTTGTTTTGTTTCCTAGTTCTATTTTATCACAGGGGTTGTCTCTTGTTTTTTTCTCTTAAAAATTCCTACGATAATTTTACACTATGTTTTGTTATATCTCTCGAATAGGTATAAAGATATTTACCACTTTGAAAAAGCAGAGAAAGAAAATGAAGAAGGAACTATAAAAAGAATTGAGGCTGCCTCCCTTCTTTTTGATATAATTAAAAATGGAAACATTCCTTTCAAAAGAACCATAAACAAATTACCAGGATGGGAGGTCAGCCTTCTATGAATATTATAACATATCATGAGCTTAGAAAAATATCCCCTGAAAAAGCTAGGTCTGTGTCAAGATTTTGTAGGAGAAAAATTTTTATAACTGACCTCACCGTTAAAAATCTAGGAGTTTAAAATTAGTAGTTTATATATATTGCTAATTATGTTAAATTATTACTTCAGCAAATCATAAATATCCGCTTCCTTTTTCACTTTTTTAATGTAAAATATATACTAGAATTGTTTACTTCTCAAATACCTACTGCTAATCCATTTGCTCGTGTTAATTCCTTTAAAACGTATTTTATCCATGGCTTGCTCGCAAATGGACCTTTCAGTATCGGTAATGAAACTCTTAACCATTCTTCTACGTCTTCTTCCGTGTATTTTCTTTTTTCCTCCTGCTTTGAAATCTGCATTATCTTTTTTATTTCTTCTTGTTTTAAATGCCACTTTGTTGTATAGTCTTCTAACCTGCCATTCGCTTTTTCTGATAGTATCCTACTCATTTTGTCTCCACCTTCTTCTGTCCACCTGGCTCCAAGCCGTTTCATACGTCTTGCTATGTTATGCTGAACTTGGCCTTCTATGGCTCCTAATCTTTCCGTTCCTTCAGAACCTTTTATCCCCTCCCAATTCTCCGCAAGGTATTTTAATAGCTTAACAAGTTTCTTCCGGCGTTCTCCTTTCGCCTTCTTTATTGCTTCTTCTAATGTCCTTTGCGTTTTTTCTAAGTCCCCTTGATAAATTGCTTCTCTTACCTTGTCATATGTCTCTTCGTCATACCACAGGGCCTCTAGCAAGTTCTTCTGCAAGTGATACGGATCCAGTCTATATTCTGCTCCTGAAAAGTATTCTAATCCTCCTTTTGGCCATTCCGCTCCGTCCCCTCCTATATACACTTTCTCTATTTTGTCTAATTTCCATTTACTTCCTACTTTCACGTATACTTCTTCCCACATGCTCTCTCCTTCTGCTACGCCGCTTACTACTAGTTTGTTCTTTAGTCTATATCTTCCCTGTGATTCTTCTTCTTTCCCTTCATAGATTACAAAGTGCTTTTTTTCTCCTCTCTTCTTATCCGACCTCTGCAGTCTTATTACTACCCCGTCTCCTTCTATATAAAGCTTTGATGCTTTTTCTTTCCCTTCTGGTATTTGTCCATATTCAAATACAGCTTCTTTCTTTTTTTCGCTCTCCTTCTTTATCTCATCACCTACTTCCTGGACTACATTCCATATCGTCATTGAGCTAATATGCGGAAAAAGGTAGCTTAATACTTTTGCTGCCCTCCTAAAGGTCATTTCTGTGGCTAGTTTTGTCGCTATCTCCCTTATCCCCGGTGTTATTCTGGCTCCTCTCGGAATCCCCAATATTTCGTCTAAAAGAAATTTCGTCTCACCTGTCTCTTTGTTCCTGTATAACCTCCTCCTGTACGTAAATTCCCCAAAAATGCTTATCACCTGCTTCGCTCTAAATCCTATTACCTCCCACACTCTTTTATCTCGGTTCTCCATTAGCTTTCTGTCAATCTCTTCTGCTGCCCACTCAAGAAGTTGTCTTGATACTTTTTGTGTAAGTTCATGTATCCCTTTCTCTAGTTCATAAAAATCTTTGCTCTCACTTATTATTTTCATTAAACCTTGAACAAAAAGCAGGATTATCCCCATTATGTGTCGAATATCTAATAACATTCAGACCTCACCTTCCTTTGATTTGATTTTTGATTTTTTTCCCGGTGAGGTCTTTTTTCTACATCTGTACCTTTTTTTCCTGCTTCATCACCTACTGAAATTTTATACTATCAAAAGCTAGAGAAGTCGTTAGAAAAGTTTATGAGCAAAATAATTGTAATATCTCTAAAACTGCAAAAATACTTTGTATCTCAACACACACTGTCCATAGAGCTATCAATGGCCCTCTTCATGATAAATCTCGAAAACCTAAAAATTCTCCTAGAAAAGCTCTTACTCATCTAGAAAATCTTATTATTCTTGAAGCAAAAAAACTGGTCTCAAGATACAGATGTCTGGCTTTTTATTTGTATAGAAAATATGCTCTCAGAATAAGTGAAAATACAATAAAATCTATTCTTAAAAGAAATAACGTCACCAAAAACAAAAGAAAAACGAAAAAGGGTGAAAGAGGTTTATATGATTATGAAACTTTAATCCCTTTTAGTAAATTTCAACTTGATACAAAGCATCTTCTAGATAAACAAAGTCTTCCTCCTGAAATAGTTCAACATATGGAGAAATATAATTTGCCTCGTTTTGAGTGGAATATTATAGATGTCGGAACAATAACTAGATTCACGGCTTATTCTTATGAACTTTCTTCTACTTTGGGTTTTATGTTCATAACTCTAGTTGCTTTGTGGTTAAGAACTCTCAATGTGAGAAATGCAATAAATATCAGATTGGACAACGGGCAAGAATTTTGTGGAGGTAGCCACAAAACTCTTGCATAATGGAATAATATATTCTCTTCCCTCGGTGTTGTACTTTCTCCAATACCTCCAGCAACTAAACATCTCATGGGAATAATAGAAAACTCTCACAGAGCAGATGACGAATATTTCTTGATGATTCATGCTGAAAGATGTAAAGCAAAAAACGAATTCCTCGCTAAAGCTCAAAAATGGCAAGATACGTGGAATTTCTTTAGACCTCACAATGGAAAAGGAATGAAAGGAAGGACTCCTTATGAAAAATTCAAGGAGTCCAAAGTACTGGTTTCTTCTCATGTATTTTCCTTTCCTACTTTGCTTCTTGAAGATATTCTTAAAAAAGTGGGCCCTTTTTATTCCCTTCTTCAACATAAATTTAGGTGGTAAATATGTCTTCACCAAGTCCCGAAGTATTGGACCTTATGATAGGGGACAGTGAATCAGAAGAAACTACCGCGAATTCTTTTTATGGTACAAGCAAAGAGGACTACATGGATAAATAGCAGTTCTAGAACTCCCTGAGCCTTATCGAAGAAGAAAGCTTCGCACTACTAATATGTTAGAGCGGTTAAATCAAGAAGTTCGCCGTCGTAAAAGGATTATAAGGATATTTCCGAGTAAGGAATCTGGCATTCGTCTAATAGGAGCATTGTTAATGGAACAAGATGAAAAATGGGGTTCAGGGAGGAAGTACTTAGATATGACTGAATATTTCGAGTGGCAGAAAGAAATTTCAAAACAGGTGAAAGACAAGGTTATTTCAGTAAAATAACCTTTGTCACCACCGTTACTTTTTAATAACTGCCGAAGCCTCCTGGTGCCAAGAACGGGCGAAAGCCCGAGAGTAGCGTATCCTTGACATCAGGATGGCAGGAGCAGTACAATGAATTGACGGTGGTGATAAAGAAGAATTATATTCTAACCAAAGGGACTTTATACAAAAATTTAGCCTTGACCTTAATTTATCAAGTCTTCTTCATTTAATATACTGTCTTGTAAAAATTTTCTTACTTCTGAACTAAGTATTAATTTCATAAATAGTACTTTCCTTTTTATATATTTATTGCTGAAAGAGTGCTCTTAAAAGAGACAAATAGGGTACGTACTCTTTCAGATCATACATACCCTCTCCTATTTATTTGCTTATAGGCTAATCTTTATAATTTTTTATATACATCTCCACGATTACCTATAATTAAAATACGAATTAGCAATTCATTCTCTTCGATCGTAAAAATAATCCTGTAGTCTCCTACTCTTAATCTATAAATGTCATCATATCCTTTGAGGAGTCGTATATCACCTTCAGGTAATTTGCTAATTGCCTGCGCAAGTCTTTTTTGCTGCTGGGGTGGCTGGTCTTTGAAGAATTTTGCAGCTTTTTTACTAAATTGTATTTTATAATTCTTTTTCATTAATTCCAGCCTCCCTCAGCACCTCCTCAAAGGGTATAAATTCTTTTTCACTGGCAATAATTTGTTTAGCTTCTTCTATAAGTTGAATATCAAATTCATCTAATTCTTCATCTATTATTTCTTTTAGATTTTTGAGTATAGTTAAAACTTTTGCCATTTTTTCTTCGGGAATTGCATCTATTATCTTATAAGCCTGTTCTTTTAAGGTCATCGTACTCACCACCATTTTATATTCCTTCTTTCTTTATTTTACTATAAAAAATTAAAAATTAACATACCATTGTGTATTTTGTTTTTTACTTTTTTATTATGAAGGAAAAGCTCTTAACCTTAACTAGAGTATTTTCTGTAGAAAAAGCGCAGCAACTTCTAATATAAGTAAAACAATTGCTGCGCTTATGTTCTTTATATTTTTATACGTTCTTTTATTATCACCTACTGCTTGTCATTTTTAAACTGTCTAATTCTGTAGGGTTTGTCTTTTTGCCTTTCTTTGTAAGAGTTCTGTGAACTACCACCACCTACCTAGGTGGTGGCTTCCTGCTTCTTTGACCAGACTTGCTACGAAAGAAGAAAAATTTTCTCCGCAGTAGAAGCCCGATCTCCACAAGCGTGAATTCGGGTAGTTCCTACCTTATTGTTCTTTTACGCAAGCAGCACCATAGTTTCGCAAGTTTGCTACTGCATTTCCGTCTCTGTCATGAACAGCGTCACAAACAAGACATTCCCATATCCGCTCTGATAATTTAAGTTCGCTATAATAGTATCCACAATTACTGCATATTTTGATGATGGGAATGTTCTATTTGCAATAATGAGTGTCCTACCATACCACTTTGCCTTGTATGATAGATATTCTAAAAATTTTGCCCATGAGCTGTCTGAAATATGCTTTGCGAGATTTGTCTTGACAAGTCATAGTTCCCCAAGATCACCTATTGAGAAAAATAGAAAAAGTCATCAAATTTGATTTCATATATGACTTAGTAAAAGACAAATACTCCGAAAATTATGATAGACCAAGTATAGACCCAGTAGTACTGATAAAAATATTATTCATTCAATACCTATTCGGTATACCATCATTGAGGAGGACAATAGCAGAAATACAAACAAATGTGGCCTACAAATGGTTTTTAGGATATGGATTAAACGAAGAAATACCCCACTTTTCTACCTTTAGCAAGAACTATGAAAGAAGATCCAAAAATACAGACATATTCGAAAAAATATTTACGAGGATACTAGAAGAAACAATAAAACACAAATTCATAAATGTAGAAGAAGTATTCATAGACGCAACCCATGTAAAAGCAAGTGCCAACAAGAAAAAATACTACAAAGAAATAAATAGAAAAAGAGAGCAAAACTATCAAGCAAAATTAGAAGAAGAAATAGCAAAAGACAGAGAACTACATGGGAAAAAGACATTAAAGCAAAAAGAAAAAATCGAGACAAAAGAAGTAAAAGTGAACAAAACAGATCCTGACAGTGGGATATTAAACAAAAGTGGGAAAGAAAAATGCTTTGCATATTCCTTTCACACAGCCTGCGATAAAAATGGATTCATTTTAGCAGCGAAAGTAACAAGCGCAAACTTGCATGATAGCGTAATGTTCGAAGAAGTATTAGATGAAGTCATAAAGAATGTAGGAAAACCCAAGGCAGTAGCAGTAGACGCAGGCTATAAAACACAGTACATATTAAAGACAATGTTTGACAGAGGGATAATACCAGTAGTACCATACACAAGGCCAAATGACAAAAGATGGGTTTATGAAAAAACACCAATACGTATATGACGAATATTATGACTGTTATATATGTCCTTAAAACGAAATATTAACATATGTTACGACTAACAAAGAAGGATATAGAGAATACAAATCAAATCCAGAAAAATGCAAGAGCTGTCTATTAAGGGACAAATGTACAGCGAGTAAAGATTACACAAAAAGGATATTTAGGCATGTATGGGAAAGATATGTAGAAGAAGCGGAGCATTTAAGGCATACACCATACAATAGAGAAGTATATGCAAGAAGGAAAGAGACAATAGAGAGAGTATTTGCAGATATGAAAGAGAAGCATAGTTTGCGATGGACAACGTTAAGAGGGATAAAAAAATTGTCCATGCAGGCGATACTTGTTTTCGCATGCATGAATTTAAAGAAATTAGCAACATGGCTATGGAAAAAGTGCAAGGGTTTTTCAACTTTGCATGATTTTTATCCAATATTTATCAGATTATATACAATTATATCCAAATACAAAGCAAACCCCACTTTTTACATGTATAAAAAGTGAGGTTTGTCGTCAATCTGAGAGAGCCACTATAGGCTCTATTTTTTTTCGTTTTTATATTTCACCATCTCAGCAGCAAGTTTGACAGCTTCCACCATGCTTCGCTCATCGGCAATTCCCCTGCCCGCTATGTCAAAAGCGGTGCCGTGGTCAACCGACGTGCGGATGATGGGCAGGCCCACTGTTACGTTTACTCCCCTTTCAAACCCCGCCATTTTCACAGCTATATGCCCCTGATCGTGGTACATAGCCACGACCACGTCGTACTCGCCTCTTGATGCTTTCAAAAAAACCGTGTCAGGTGGCAGCGGTCCGTAAACGCTGAGACCCTGCTCCCGGGCTTTTTCCACGGCGGGCGCTATCTCGTATATCTCTTCGTCGCCGAAAAGACCTCCCTCCCCTGCATGAGGATTAAGTCCAGCGACGGCTATCCGAGGATCGCGCACCCCTAGAGAAGCAGCAGCTGTAGCTGCCAGGGTTACGATCTTGTAAACTCTTTCCTTTTTTACCATATCGCATGCCCCTCGAAGGGCCACGTGGGTGGAGACGTGCATTACCCGCAAGTTTCCCGCAACCAGCATCATGGCGTAATCCTTAGTCCCCGTCAGTTTCGCTAGTATTTCGGTGTGACCTGCAAATTCCAGGCCGGCTCTGTGAAGGGCCTCTTTATTCAAAGGGGCTGTAGCAATGGCAGAAGCTTCTCCCCTGAGGGCCATTCTTATGCCGGCCTCCAGGTACTCGTATGCCGCCCGCCCGCAGAGTGGCGAAACTTTTCCTATTTCAAAATCGGCCAGTGAAAGATTATTTACGGATATATAATTTACAAATCCATCCTGGTACTCCGCCGGCGAATCTATGCTCCTTAAAGGCACGGATATCTTCAGCAGGTTCGCGTAATACCGAAGTACTAGACCAGAACCTAGGATCAAAGGTCTTGCAAAGCTGGAAACTTCCGCCGACACCGCGGCTTTCAAGCTTATCTCCGGACCGACCCCCGCCGGGTCCCCCATGGTTATTGCCACGAGAGGTCTCATCTTCCATCCCCCCTCAAAAACTTAACCGCGTTTAAGATCGATTCATCATTTCCAAAAGCTCCGGCTTTCGTCACCACTCTAAGGCCGTCTACAGACCCTTTTATCAGAACAAGTTCAGGTATGCCCGGTTCCAGTTCAGAATTTATCCTACATCCCGCGGTGGAAAGGCTCTTCACAACGTGTATGGCCGTATCTCCACCGGTCAGCACTAAACCTCCCGGCCTTTTTGCCTCTACGATCGAGCAGGCAACTTCCCCCAAGAACTGCGCCAGAACTTCGCTGGTATCCTGTGGTGAAAGCCCTTTCCCCCTCGCTGCTATTAGTGCTTCGGATACTGCATCTTCCTCTGCCGCCGATGCTATTATTACGTCCTTTGCTGCGTTCATAAAATCCAGAACAATTTTTCGGATCCGATCTATTTCCTCTTCGGGATGCGACAAAGCCCTTTTTACGTCGAGTTTTACTAGGACGATACGGCTGTCTTCCAGCGCCTTGAACACCTGCCGTCTGGTTACCTGGCTGACGCTTCCCGCTATAACCAGCACAGGATTCTTCTTTTCTTTTTTCTCAAGAGAGGCAATTAAGGCCTCGGCCAGGCCGGCGGAACCAACCCACAGCGTTTTCTTACCCAGGTCCAGTACGCTAGTAGCTATTTTTATCAAATCGTCATCGGTTTTCGCATCAAAGGAAAATACATCGTATTCTCTCATCTCTTTTTCTATGTCTTTCCGCAGATCCCGGCTTATTTCCTCCAGGACCTTATGCTTAACCGGAACCTTCAAGCCTTCTTCCAGGATTTTTTTAACATCCGCTGTGGTAACGGGGTTTTTCGGGTCCCTAGCAAGTTCGGTCTTATCCACCGGCACGCCCTTAAGATAGTGGACACCCTTTTCTGTCGTTCGTCCGTTTTTGGGAAAGGCCGGTGCGAATATCGTCAGTTCAGGCTTAAGTCCCTCACGCAGCGCCTTGATTTCGACTCCGATGTTACCCCGGAGAGTAGAGTCGATTTTTTTATAGACCACCGCCTCCTTATACTCACCTACAATGTTTGATATTTCTTTCAGTTTTTCATAGGCAACTAAAGCCGGTATGCTCCGGGTCTCAGTATCTATCACCAGGGCGTCGGCAACATCCTCGTATTTTTTTACCCCTGCCGTACCGATCAGGGTAATCACATAATACCCGTGCTTTACCAGTTGTACCCCGGTATCATTGCTTCCGGTAAAATCATCAGCTATTACTATAACTCTATACAACTATACAACTTCCTCCCTCCTCAAAGAATTATTGTTTTTCCGCTCCAGCTTATCCAGATAGGCTACCAGCAGAGGAGCGAGTACAGCTGTAACTATTACCGAGGCTGCAATCTGAGCTGTAGCAATCTCAACCAGAGGCGCCAGGGTTGGATCGGCGGCGGCAACAGCGGCGGGAGTCGCTACGGCATTACCAGCGGTAGTACCAATAGCCGCCCCAACAGCCTTTTTCTCCCGAAAAATGTACTTTATCGTAAGATAACCTCCCATACCGGTAAGTACCACTGTTAGAAGTCCTAGCAAGAATCCTGGTAGGCCGGCCTTAAAAATAGTCCTAAAGTCCAAGGCTGCACCCAGGGGAAAAGCAAAAAACGGTATGAGGAGTTTTTGTCCGGGTTCAAGGAATTTTTTCCAGTCCTCGTCCAGATTGCCCAGCACCATACCGACCAGGATTGGGATTATGACAGCCACAAGGTATATAAATGGGATATTGGCCAGGCCGGTGGCCCCCATGGCCACCATAGTTAAGAAGGGGCCGTCATTTATGGACAGTACAGCTATTGCTCCCACGTCGTCCGGGTCACCGTACTGTGAAGCAAGTGCTGTATACAGACCACCATTGGAATTTGTGAGGGCTCCTATTATGGCGAGGGATGAAAGTCCGAAAAAGCCAAAAGGGCCCATAAATTTTCCGACGAACCATCCCAAAACAACCCCTATAAAAAGCTTTACAGCAGTGAGGGCAACGCCCTTGCTCAGAGAAACTCCAGCCTGTCTGATCGTAATCTGCGAACCGTTGCACAGCAGGAAAAGGGCAATCAGGGGCATAGCACCTTGTTTAAAAAGAGCAGTGGTAAAGCCGCCTATCTCCAGGATCTGAGGAAAAAAAGTGTTTATTGTTGCCCCAAGTAAAAGTGGAACCACCATCAAGCCTCCGGGCACCCGGTTGATAGCTCTTAATATTTTCACAGGAATTCACCTCTCCTTTCAGAAAGTGGATATGAGTTTGTATATTCCAAATTCTCTATGCTTTAACACCTCGGCTTTTGTAAGCTTGCCGTTGACGACTTCTATCATCTCTTTGAATAACCGTTCTCCAGCCTCTCTTATAGTTTCGTCGCCTTGGACTATGGTACCGGCGTTGAAATCTATGTTATCCTCCATCTTTTTATACGTATCGGGGTTAGCAGTTATCTTTATAACTGGAGCAATCGGCGAACCGGTGGGCGTACCCCTGCCGGTCGTAAAGATCACCACTTGCGCTCCGCCTGCGGTCATACCGGTTATTGACTCTATGTCCTGCCCGGGGGTATCCATGATATAAAGACCGCCCTTCTCAGCCGGTGGTTCTGCATAATCCAGGATTCCCTGTATCGGTTTCGTACCGCCTTTATATATAGCGCCCATGGATTTTTCCTCTATGGTGCTTATGCCTCCCTCGATATTGCCCGGAGTAGGCTGTCCTCCCCGCATATCGACTCCCATCGTCTTGGCTTTTTCTTCGCACCTTCTTACGATCTCCAGGAGCTTATCAGCCACTTCCCTAGAAACGGCACGCTTTGCCAGTAGATGCTCGGCGCCTATTATCTCCGTGGTCTCCGAAAACATGGATGTGCCGCCCAGTTCGATTAATTTATCTGAAACATAGCCCGCCACCGGATTCGAGGCAAGTCCTGAAGTGGTATCGGAACCGCCACATTCCACCGCAAGTATTAAATTGGATATATCCACTTCTTCCCTCTTCAGCAGTGCGGCTTCCTGCGCCATTTGTCTTGCTATTCTAGTCCCGATCTCTTCGGCTTTCAGCGTCCCGCCGCAGTCCTGAATTATTATATACTCCACCCTCTTGCCGGTCGCCGCTATTTCCTCGGCCACCTTTTCGGTAGGAACACCTTCACAGCCCAACCCTACCACCAGGGCAGCCGCCACGTTCGGATTCTTGCCGAGGCCGACCAGAGTCTTCGCGGTAAGTTCCAGGTCTGCTCCGATCTGACAGCAACCGTGCTGGTTGGCAAGCGCTACCGCTCCCTCCACATGCGAAGCTATACGCATAGCCACCTCGCTGGCACAGACAGAAGAAGGTATTATAAGTATGTGATTTCGGATGCCTACTCTGCCGTCCGGTCTAACATAGCCCATTATTTTCATTTTTTCTCACCCTCCCAATCGCCCCTGCCTCGCAGGCTTTCTATGTTATGGACATGGACATGCTCTCCTGTCTTAATGAACCGGGTAGCCCTGCCGATGACCTCTCCGTATTTTATCACGTCCATTTCCGCTTCGATGTCCTTCAGCGCAAACTTGTGGCCAAAGGGAATATCGTCTATCAATTTTACCTGCATCTCATTACCGTCCACATCCACACGCACCTCCTGCCCTTTGCTCAGATTTTGTACTGCAGTGGCTACGTTGTCTTCAGTATGTACTACCACTGCCAACTTTTTCATAAAAATCACCTCCGTAAAATGGTAAAGCAAGAACCGTGCCACATATTCTTGAAGTCCCATCCCATTACCTGAACCGCAATGGACCTGCTCCGAGCATTTATATGCCTGTTTATGCGATTATAATTTATAAAATTTTGCAACATGTAATGTTGCAAAATTAAAACTACCGCTACATTTTGCAACAACAATCTTCGCCGTCCATTATTTTTGAATCTTATTTTTTATTTTCCTTTAACTTTCTCCAAAGAGTCGTCCTGTTAACGCCCAGCTTCCGTGCAGCTTCAGATAAATTGCCTCCTGCTAACCTTATAGCCTTTGCGATGTACTCTCTTTCTATCTCCTCCAGGGGTTTTATATCATGACTCTCCATTTTCGGCATTACATCACTCTCTTCCCGTTGATAAAACCTTATATCCCCAACGTCTATTAAAGTCCCCTCGCAGAGGGCGCATGCTCTTTCTATAATGCTCTCAAGCTCCCTTACGTTTCCCGGAAAGTTAAAGGTTTTCAAAAAGTCCATTGCCCTTGAAGTTAGGCCGTTTATATACTTTCCGCAGCCAAGCGAATATTTTTTTATGAAATGGGGCACTAGCACATCCAAGTCCTCTTTTCTCTCCCTGAGAGGTGGTATATTAATCTGCAGGACGTTTATGCGATAGAACAGATCTACCCTGAATTTGCCCTGTTTTATCATTTCAACGAGTTCCCTGTTTGTGGCGCATATTATCCTTACATCCACTGGGATTAACCTGTCATCCCCTATCCTCATAACCCTTCTTTCCTGAATTACACGGAGCAGTTTGGACTGGAGGCCCGGAGGCATTTCTCCGATCTCATCGAGAAAAATGGTCCCCCCATGGGCCAGCTCAAACAATCCGGCTTTTCCTCCCTTCCGTGCACCGGTAAAAGCGCCTTCAGCGTAGCCGAAAAGCTCGCTTTCCAGAAGGTTTTCAGGCAGTGCAGCACAGTTTATGGCTACAAAGGGGCCGTTTTTCCTCCTGCTGGCATTGTGAATGCTCTGGGCAAAAAGTTCCTTACCCGTGCCGGTTTCTCCGAATATGAGTACTGTAGAGTCGAGCAGCGCGTATTTTTTGGCCTGATTTACCACATCCTTCATCTTTTCGCTCGAATAGATAATATCATCGAATGTGTACATAGCCACCAGACCCCTGTCGGCAAGCTGCCTTCTTATTTTCTGTTCCACTTTCTGGAGCATGGTGACGTCTTGAAAGGTGGCCACCGCTCCCACGACCTCGTTCCCTACCACTATAGGTACCCGGTTTGTGGTGATCATGGTACCCAAAACTTCCTGCAACTCTCCGATCTGGGGTTTTCCTGTCTCTATCACCTCGTAAAGCCTGGTGTTGGGCACTACCGTCTCAACCTTTCGCCCGACGGCTTCGGCCGGCGGCCTTTTGAATATTTTCTCGGCCATCCTATTGTATATAGAAACTCTGCCCTCTTTATCTATGGCGATAATTCCATCGTGCACGAAGTCTACTATGGTCCTGATCTGTTCGGCTTTTTCTTTCTCCGCCTTGAGTGCTTGGGCCAGCCTGAAAGACTCGCTTACAGCAGCAGCCACGGCTTCCTTTCCAGAGGTGATGAGGCGGCTCTTCAGCCCTAATCTTTTGGCACTGTAAGCGCCGATCGTGTCCCCTATAATTAAACTTACACCCTTTTCTTTGGCTGCGGCAACCTGCCGCAGGCCTTCTTCCTCTTTTTCGATGACCACCTTAATTAAATTTAAATCTAATATCTCCCCGATAACTTCGCAGCCGTATATTACATTTTTATATCCGGCTACACCTATAATTTCTTTGCACCCTATCAATCCGTTAAACTGCCTTAAAATGTCGAAAGCACTTACCTTAATTTCCACTACAGGCACAGAAACTGATTCTTTTATAAGCTGGTACGTGCCCCCTCGACTTATTATGATATCGACACCCTTTTTCTCCCATTCTCTGGCCACCTTGACACCTTCGCTCAAATCTCCTAGCTCCAGTTCGATATCGACATTCAGGTCTTTTTTTACTGTAATTGCGGTCTCCAGCAAATCTCTATAAGGAGCAATAAGCACAATTTTCATTTGTGATTCACCCCCGTACGCCAATCAGGGCCTGGGATTGAATTTATGTTGATAAGCCTTCAGGTTATAAAATTTTTTTCTTTCAAAGGCCATGCTTCCTACTTGAAATTTACTTCTATTTACTTATTAAAGTAAATGCCTTTGGAACATCATTGATAACTTGTTATTCTTTTAAAATTAACGCTTTTCTATCAAAGTCGCTAATTTTTATAACTCAACGATGTTAAATACATCATAAATACATCAAAAATTTGTAAATATCCCAATAATATGTGTAAAGCAGCTTGATAACCCTGATTTTTAATGAACTTTTATAAATTGCAATATGCCAAAAAATTTGTTTTAAAAAACTTTTTATAAATTTTACATTTTAAAAAGAGTCTAATATTTTAGGCTATAATAAATTCTTTGAATGCTTTTTTCTGATACTTACATTCTATTCTTTAAGCAGTTCTTTTAACTGCTCTACCGTATATAAATTTCCCCTAAATTTAATTTTTTTAGGTAGTTCTACTGTATTAGCAACGTTACTGCTAACAAATTTTTGTTTTAAAGCAAAATCTAGAATCTAGAACTTTTCGTATGTTTGTATGGTGTTTATATACAGTATTGGGGAACAATTCAGCTTCTTCAATCAAATATTTATAGTAACTTTGGATGTGTTAACCTTTGCAAATTGTATATTGCCCAACTTGGGGATAATGTATTTGTCTAATATATGTCTGTATGCAGTTTGTGTTGTTTTTTTCATTTTTGATTTTTACGTAATTATCAAACCAGTAATTTAAAAATTCTCCAAAGGTCACCTCAGTGGGGATAACAAAACAATTTTGCTGCAATTGATACTCTTGTTCTGTCAAAATCTTTTTAGCTTCTGCTTCAGAATTAGCAGTGAAATATCTTCTAATTCTTTTTTCATTTATATCCTTCTCCAACTCAATTATTACTTGATATTTATTACCTCTCTTTTTAATCGAACCCACTTTACTTTCTCCCTTTTGGGAGAATATAAAAAAACTTGACTACCTAGCGTGTAGTCAAGGATGAGGTTCTGAAATTGTCTGACAATTTATGTAGTCAAAATGTAGTCAACAATGTCTTTGTAAAATTCTTCAAAATCCTGAAACCCTTGATTTTTTATGGTGCGGGAGAAGGGACTTGAACCCATATGCCACTTTAGGCACTAGAACCTGAATCTAGCGCGTCTGCCAATTCCGCCACTCCCGCCCAAATTCAAAACCTCATTTTTTCCTTTAAAACTGGTGACCCATCCGCGACTCGAACGCGGGACACCCTGCTTAAAAGGCAGGTGCTCTACCTCCTGAGCTAATGGGTCATATAATTATCTGATAATTGGCTGGGATGGTAGGATTCGAACCTACGAATGCCAGAGTCAAAGTCTGGTGCCTTACCGCTTGGCTACATCCCAACATGGGGTGGATAGTGGGACTCGAACCCACGACCTCCAGAGCCACAATCTGGCGCTCTAACCAACTGAACTATATCCACCACACAATAAATGGTGCGCCTGGAGAGATTCGAACTCCCGACACACGGCTTAGAAGGCCGTTGCTCTATCCAACTGAGCTACAGGCGCATATGGAGCGGGTGATGGGAATCGAACCCACGTAACCAGCTTGGAAGGCTGGGGCTCTACCATTGAGCTACACCCGCATATAATCAACTTAATTTAATTTTCCTCGCTTGTTTCTCAATTCGTCTGACAGTTTTAGATTATATCAGATGCCCCTATCTTTGTCAACACCTCCAGTAAAAAATTTTCGTAGATTAAATTGTATAAAAGACATAAAACGAGTAACTCTTCCTTTTACACCTTCTAAGCTTCTTTTATCACTGAAGCTTCTTCTAAATTCACCAATCTTGGGAATATCCCGCTAATATCAATTGTCACTAATGCTATTGTTCTTTTCGCACCTTCTCGTGGCAAAGAAGGACTGCCGGGATTTAAAAGTAAAATATCTTCATGTTTTGAAATCATAGGAATATGTGTATGCCCAAAAAATACCGCATTTACTCCCAATTCTTTTCCTCTATCTAAAATCGTTTGATACTCATACTTCACGTAATATCGGTGTCCATGAGTCAACAGGATTTTTTTGCCTTCTATTTCAATTACTTTCTCCAATTCGTCTTTTGTAGGAAAATCACAATTTCCTTTAACATACTCCAACGGAATACCAAACTCTTGAGATAGTTGAGCGGCGTCTGAAGCATTATCTCCTAAATGAATAAGATAATCTATTCCCTTAAGCTCCCGCAATTTTTTTCTAACTAGTGTAAATATACCATGTGTATCACTAATTACAGCTAAAACCATTTATTTTTCCCCCAAACGTTGTAAAATGTAATTTTTCAATTTCACAAGAGCATTAGCTCTGTGACTTATCTTATTCTTTTCTTCCATAGTAAGTTCTGCCAAAGTTTTCCCTAAATCATCAACGTAAAAAATCGGATCGTATCCAAAACCATTTTTTCCTCGATGACGATCTAAAATATACCCTTCTAATTTACCTTCTAATAAAGTTTCTTTTTCTCTTTCTACCACTGCTATCACTGTCTTAAAATAGGCTTTTCTTTTTTCGTAAGGAACGCCCTCTAATAGTTTTAATAATTTTTTGTTGTTATCTTCATAGGTAGCATTTTCACCAGCAAATCTTGCTGAATATACTCCAGGTTGTCCATTTAAATGCTCCACAAACAATCCTGTATCGTCAGCTATAACAATTCCATCAACCTTTTCTTTTAAAAAGCGAGCCTTGATAAGAGCATTTTCTTCAATCGTATTTCCTGTCTCTTCTATGTCTTCTTTTATACCCAAGTCTGCCATAGAATAAATTTCAACAGGATAGCCTTTAAAAAAATTTTTTATTTCTTCAGTTTTGTGAGGATTGTGGGTTGCTATTATTATTTTCAACTGAATCAACTCCTATTTTATCTACAATATCTGAAAGAACTTCTTTTTGAATTTTGATAATCTGTTCAATCCCATATTCTGCAAGGCTTAAAAGGTCTGTCAAATTCTGCTTTGTAAATGGTCCACCTTCACCTGTTCCCTGTATTTCTACAATTTCTCCTTTGTCTGTCATAACTACATTCATATCTACTAATGCATTCGAATCTTCTTGAAAGGATAAATCTAAAAGCTCATTTCCCTCCACAATTCCTACACTTACAGCCGCAACAAAACCTTTCAAAGGAATCTTAGGGATGTCACCTTTTTCTACCAATTTGTTAAGTGCATCTGCCAATGCTATAAATGAACCTGTAATAGAAGCTGTTCTTGTACCTCCATCCGCTTGGATAACATCGCAATCTATCCAAATAGTTTTTTCTCCTAACACCTCCAAATCTACTACAGACCTTAAAGAACGGCCTATAAGCCGCTGTATTTCCATAGTCCTTCCACTAGGTCTTCCTTTAGTTACTTCTCTTGGATTTCTCGTTTCAGTTGCTCTTGGCAACATACCATACTCACTAGTTATCCAACCCTTACCTGTACCTTTTTGGAATGGAGGTACTTTATCCTCAATAGAAGCTGTACAAATGACTTTTGTCTCCCCTATTTCAATTAGCACAGAACCTTCTGCAAATTTATTAAAATTTCTTGTAATTTTTATAGGTCTCAGCTCATTAAATTCCCTTCCATCAATTCTATTCATTTCTTCAACCCTTTCATTTCATAAAAATAGTTTAATGTTAATTTATCCTCTCATTGTTTTTATTCTACAATATTATTTTAAAACCTTTATTAATATTTTACAAGAACATAAAAACAAAAAAATCTGGTTTAAAAAACCAGATAAATTATGGATTGTTATTTGTATTATATACAGAATTAGAAACAGTGGTAGAAATAGATCCCTCTTTTAATTTTTTAAAATACTCTACAATACCGTTATATATTCCTTGAGCTACTTTCCATTGGAAGGCATCATCTTGAAGCAAGGCTGCATCATCAGGATTCGTTATAAAAGCTGTCTCAATAAGTATTGCTGGCATTTTTGTCTTGTTTAGCACTGACAAACTAGGACCTTCTTTAAGTCCCCTATCTACCGTATTTATCTCTTTCATTAAGTTGTTATAGATAATTTGAGCAAAGGTCTTGTTGTCTCTCGTATCTCCTTTGTATCCATTTGGATAATACCATATTTCTGTGCCTTTAGGAGTTGGAGTTCCAAAAGCATTAGTATGTATACTTATAAATATGTCAGCTCCCGCATTGTTCGCTTCTTGTGACCTAGTAATAAGGTCTACAAATACATCAGAATCTCTAGACATCATTGTTCTAAATCCACCTTTTGTGAGAAGGCTATTTAGTTTAAGAGCGATCCCTAAAACTACGTCAGATTCTCTTAAGCCACCTACTCCTATCGCACCAGGGTCACTTCCCCCATGACCAGGATCTATGTAAATAAGAGGCACTGTATCCGCCTTAGACTTTATAACCAACATTATAATATTTTTATCGACTATTTTTACAGAATAATCCGTTTTGCTAGTAGTATCTGCCACCACCCTCACTGTGTCGTTGTTATACTGTGAATACCTTATAGCCGTTATAACATTTCCTTCTACTGGTATTTGACCAGCTTTATTGCCATCTGGCATTTTAAGAACAGCATCTGATATGTCTACAACTATTTTATTATCCCCTACTCTTTGAGTATTAAAATGTTCTGCATCAGCATTAATTATAACTTTATCATAATCACCTTCTTTTGTAAAACTTATCCCTGTTACATAGCTTGTCCCAACATCAAAAGAAATAGTTAAACGTGTTTTATCCTGCGATTGGATAATTTCGTAAGGCACCACCTCTTTTAAATATATAACTGCTCGCACCTTAGGTGTAGGCTGTGTTTGGTTTTGTGCAATTACTGCCTTTACAAGACTTTTTTTGTTAATTTCTATATCTGTTCTTCCCTTAGCCCATATGGCATCTTCTATATCAATATAAATTCTAATATCCCCACTATTTTCTATAAGTCCTTGGTTATATTTTATAGGATTATCTCCTGTGATATTTATAGAAAATATGCCATTATTATAGCTTGTATCAAAATTTGTTATATTTACAATTTTAGGAGGAGAGGTAGTATTTATTTGATAATTTTTTTGGTCCCATTCTACTTTATAACCAAAAGTCTCAAATAAAAATCTAAAAGGAATATATGTATATCCCTCTTTACTAATTTCTATTATTCTTGCAGGAGCTATCAATTTAACTTCTTTTCCATCTACTAAAGCAATATCACTTCCAATAGTTAATTTAACTGTTTTATCTTTTGTTATAGTAACCGTCTTGGTTTTATCATCCCACTCTACTTTAGCTCCAAATCCTTTTTCTGAGATCACCCTCACAGGAATTAATGTGCTGGCTTTTAAAATTAAAGGTGGGGTCTTACCTGTATCGAAATTTTGACCATCTATTTTAATTGTGACATCTGGAATATTGTAATAAAAAGGTTTTCCATCTACTAAGATAGTATTTTTATAAGCGAAGGCCATACTGTAGGAGGCTAAAATTGCTACAACTATTGCAACAAATAATACTATTTTTTTCACTAAAAACCCCCCTTTTTTTGAAAAAATTCGACTTTAAATATATCATAATACATTAATATTACAAAATGATTACAAACTCATTACAATTTTTTAACTTTATTAGTAATTACATATACTGTATCGGTTAAATGGATTAGTTTTTTGAGTTTTAGGAAAAATAAAAAAGGGAGGTGGCACTTGTGACTAATATAAATTGCACAGCCGATTGTATTTACCAAAAAGAAGGAAAGTGTATTTTATCTAATCTTTCACAGATGAACAAAATCAATGGATTAATTGATGATTATATCGATAAAAACAAAGTCAGCGATGAAAATTCAAATATCAATTGTGCATATTATATAAAAGCAAAAAAATAACAGCAAAATGCTGAAAAATTTGTTCACAAAGTGAGTAATATAAATCAAGCCCCACTTTTAAATGTATAAAAAGTGGAGCTTATTATTAATCTTAGCCTACACTTAGCGTAGGCTATTTATTTTGACAATTCTTCTTTTAAGATTTGATTAGTAAGCTGAGGATTTGCTTTTCCTTTTGTCGCCTTCATAACTTGCCCTACTAAAAAGCCCATTGCTTTCTCTTTGCCGTTTTTGTAATCCTCTACTGATTTAGGATTTTCTACTATGACTTTTTTGATAATTTCTCTTAATTCATTCTCATTAGCTATCTGTTTCAATCCTTTTTCTTCTACTATTACCTCTGGCTCTTTCCCTGTACCAAACATCTCTTCAAAAACAGTTTTAGCAATGGATCCGCTTATTACACCGTTATCAATTAATTTAAGCAACTTTACTAACATTTGCGGTGTTACTGGTACTTCGTCTATTTCTTTTCCTGTCTCATTCATGAGGCGAGAAAATTCTCCCATAAGCCAATTGCTTACAGTCTTTGGAGAATCATATTCGAGAACGCACTTTTCAAAAAAGTCGGCCATTTTCTTTGAAGAAGTTATAATTTTAGCATCATATTCAGGCAAACCGTACTCAGCAATAAATCTTTCTCTCTTGTGGTGTGGCATTTCAGGCAAAGACTTTCTAATCTCTTCTTTCCATTCATCTGTTACAATTATTGGAACTAAATCTGGTTCAGGGAAATACCTGTAGTCATGAGCTTCCTCTTTTGTCCTCATAGGCTCAGTAATTCCTTTTGATTCATTCCATCTTCTTGTCTCTTGTACTATTGTTCCGCCTTCTTCTAAGACTTTTATCTGCCTTTTTATTTCATATTCCAACGCCTTTTGAACGGCTCTAAAGGAGTTTAAATTTTTAAGCTCTATTTTTGTCCCTAATTCAGTACTTCCCACAGGCCTCACAGACACATTTGTATCAACCCTTAAAGAACCTTCCTGCATTTTGCAGTCAGAAACTTCGGTGTACTCTAAAATGTTCTTTAATTTTGTTAAGTATTGATAAGCTTCTTCAGGTGTAGTCATATCTGGTTCAGAAACTATTTCAATGAGAGGCACCCCTGCACGGTTGTAATCTACTAAAGAACCATCTGTATTTTCATGTAGCAACTTTCCAGCATCTTCTTCAATGTGTATCCTCTTTATTCCTATTTTCTTCACCTTACCATCTACTTCAATTTCTACATATCCGTTGCTGCACAAGGGAAGGTCATATTGAGAAATCTGATAAGCTTTGGGCAAGTCAGGATAAAAGTAGTTTTTTCTGTCCATCTTGCTGAAGTTTGCAATTGTGCAGTTTAAAGCAAGTCCCGCTCTTACAGCATATTCTACAACTTTTTTATTTAAAACTGGTAAAGTTCCGGGAAGTCCAAGACATACCGGACATACATGGGTATTAGGTTCTCCGCCAAATTTGGTAGTACAGCTACAAAAAATTTTGCTTTCTGTCAAAAGTTCGGCATGGACCTCTAAGCCAATCACTGCTTCGTACTTCATTATCTTGCACCTCCTATGGCCTGTGGTTTAGCATTAAATTTGTTAGCTTGTTCAAAGGCATAAGCGACATTTAATATTTTCCCTTCGTCAAAATGTCTGCCAATTATCTGAAGTCCAACAGGTAAGCCATCTGAAAGACCACAAGGTATGGATATGCCAGGAAGCCCCGCTATGTTTACCGATACAGTGTATATATCCGCTAAGTACATGGCTAACGGGTCGTTTGCCCTTTCTCCAATTTTAAAAGCTACAGTAGGACTTGTTGGACCTATTATTACATCGCATTTTTCAAAAGCTTTTTCAAAGTCATTTTTAATGAGAGTTCTGACCTTTAATGCTTTTTTGTAATAGGCATCATAATAACCAGAGCTTAAAGCATAAGTCCCTAGCATTATCCTTCTCTTTACTTCTTTGCCAAATCCTTCGCTTCTCGTAACCATGTACATGTCAATCAAATCTTCATATTTTTCTGCAATATGGCCGTATCTTATGCCATCATACCTTGCAAGATTGGAACTAGCCTCTGCCGAAGCGATTATATAATAAGCTGGAAGAGCATATTCTACATAAGGAATAGATATATCTATGATTTCTGCTCCTAAATCCTGTAAAACTTTTATGGATTCTTGTACAGTTTCTTTTACCCCTTCTTCTATTCCCTCGCCAAAAAATTCTTTAGCCACTCCTATCCTCAAACCTTTAATATCTTCTTTGAGATAAGAAGTGTAATCAGGCTTGTCTATTTTTAAAGAAGTAGAGTCTTTTGAGTCATGCCCTATAATTGTATTTAATACAATAGCACAGTCTGTAACATCTTTTGTAAAGGGCCCAATCTGGTCAAGTGAAGAAGCAAAAGCTACAAGGCCATATCTTGACACCAATCCATAAGTAGGTTTCATCCCTACTACACCGCATAAAGAAGCTGGTTGTCTTATAGAACCACCTGTATCTGAACCCAAAGCAAAAGCCGCCTCGTCTGCCGCTATAGCTGCTGCAGAACCACCAGAAGACCCTCCTGGAACACGGGATAAGTCCCAAGGATTTTTTGTAGTCTTAAAAGCGGAATTTTCTGTAGAAGACCCCATTGCAAATTCGTCTAAATTGGATTTTCCTAAAATTATCACTCCTTCTTCTAGTAATTTTTCCACTACTGTGGCATTATAGGGAGGAATATAGTTTTCTAGCATCTTAGAAGAACAAGTGGTTTTTATTCCCTCAGTAGAAATGTTGTCCTTTATTATCACAGGAATACCTGTAAGGTCCGTGTCCTCTCCATTTTTGATTTTTTCATCTGCCTCTTTTGCCCTTTGCAATGCAAAATCCTCTGTAATTGTGATAAGAGCATCTATTTTAGGTTCTACTTCTTTTATTCTTTCAAGATAGGATTTTGTCACTTCCAAAGCGCTGACTTCTCTCTTTTTGAGAAGTTCTCTAAGTTCGTGAATTGTCAAACTATATAATTCCATTTATGTACCTCCTCATTCTATAATCTTAGGCACTTTAAAGCATCCGTTCTCTTTATAAGGTGCATTCATCAATATTTTGTCTCTGTCCATTGAAGGCTTTACCTCGTCTTCTCTAAATACATTATGGATTGGCACTATATGAGCTGTAGGCTCTACATTTTCAGTGTCCAATTCGTTTAATTTGTTTACATAGTCGATAATTTTGCTCAGTTGCACTGTAAACTCTTCTATTTCCTCTTGCGAAAATTTGAGACGGGCCAGTTTAGCCACATGCTCAACTTCGCTCCTACTAATAGCCATACTACCACACCTTTCCTTTATTATTCACATCTTATAGTTTACCACAAAAACATATTTTTTGAAGGATAGAGTTTTTAAATATTTTCACCTTTTAGCATTTCTTCAAATTGTTTTTCATCAATTATCTTTATTCCTAATTCTTGGGCTTTTTTAAGTTTAGAGCCAGGATCTTTACCTACTAATACATAGTCTGTTTTTTTACTTACTGAATTTGTAACTTTCCCACCTCTTTCCTCAATCATTCTGGTAGCTTCTTCTCTCGTGTAATTTCCCAACGCTCCTGTCAAAACAAAAATTTTCTCTTCAAATATGTTGCTTACTTTTTCTTTTGAAAGCTTTTTCATGTTTACTCCAGCCTTTTTAAGTTTTTCAATTGTCTCTACATTTTGTTTTTCTGCAAAAAAGGAAACTATACTTCTTGCCATCTTAGGCCCTATGTCAGGCAACTGTATAAAATCTTCAAATTTTGCCTTCGCGATATTGTCCATTGTCTTAAAATGCTCAGCAATCACTTGGGCAGCTTTACTGCCTATTAAGTTTATACCCAAGCCAAAGAGCAATCTATCTAAATCTCTTGCTTTGCTTTCTTCAATAGCATTTAATAAATTTTTAACAGATTTGTCCCCCATTCTTTCTAATTGTATTAAATCTTCGTATTTAAGATAATACAAATCTGCTATATTGTGAATTAGATCTTTTGACAAAAGCTGATTTATTATAGCTGGCCCCAATCCTTCTATATCCATTGCATCTTTTGAAGCAAAGTGGATAATGCCTCTTAGAAGCTGTGCAGGACAATTCAGGCCTGTGCAACGCCTTATAGCCTCCCCCGGAAGCCTCACAGCTAAAGCACCGCATTCAGGGCATCTATCTGGCATTACAAACTCTCTTTCTTGTCCAGTCCTCTCTTCTTTTACCACTTCTACTACTTCAGGAATGATTTCTCCCGCTTTTTGAACTATTACCGTATCTCCTATCCTTATGTCTTTCTCTTTTATGTAATCTTCATTGTGAAGGGTAGCTCGGCTTACAACTGAACCTGAAATAGTTACAGGCTCTAATATAGCTGTAGGTGTAAGAGCTCCAGTTCTTCCTACTTGAACTATTATATCCAAGACTTTTGTCTTTTTCCTCTCTGCAGGATATTTAAAAGCAACAGCCCACCTGGGGTCTTTTGCAGTCTGTCCTAAAATTTCTCTCTTTTCAAGGTCATTTACTTTTACAACTGCTCCATCAATGTCGTAAGGCAGCTTACCCCGCAAGTTTCTTATTTCTTCTATTTCTTTCATTACTTCATCTATATTGCTACATTTTTTATGAATTGGTATTACTTTAAATCCTTGTTCTTTCAAAAATTCCAATGTCTCTATGTGAGTTTTAAATTTTCTACCCTCAATCTTCTGAAGGTTAAAAATAAAAATGTCTAAATCTCTTTTCGCCGTCACTTTAGGATCTAATTGCCTTAAAGAACCTGCTGCAGCATTTCTGGGATTTGCAAAAAGGCTTTCCCCTAATTTTTCTCTCTCCTCATTTAATTTTTCAAAAGAAGTGCGGGGCATGAAGACCTCTCCTCTTACAACAAGGCTCACATCATCCTTAAGCCTTAAAGGAATTGACTTTATAGTCTTTAAATTTTGTGTGACATTTTCTCCTACGATCCCGTCTCCTCTTGTAGAACCTACAGTAAATATGCCGTTTTCATAAATTAGTTCCACAGATAAGCCGTCAATTTTTAATTCTACTACGTACTCTACATCTCCCACTGCCTCTCTTACTCTTCTGTCAAAGTCTCTAAGTTCTCCCTCAGAAAAAGCATTAGCCAAACTTAACATTGGAACTACATGGATAAAAGGCTCAAATTCTTTTAAAGGCTCCCCACCTACTCTTTGGGATGGAGAGTCTGGAGTTTTAAGCTCTGGATATTTTTCTTCTAATTCTATAAGTTCTCTCATCAGCATGTCGTACTCATAGTCTGAAATTTCTGGTTGGTCCAAAACATAATATCTGTAATTGTGATAGTTTATTTTCTCTCTTAAGTCCTTTACCCTTTCTTTTGGATCCATAATCCAACCTCCACAACTTAATAAATAGCTTTAATAGGAGCAAATTTTAAGTCTAACTTTTTTATGCCCACATTTGGAAAGGCAACTGTAATCTCTTCTCCTTCTACTTTTACTACAGTACCTGTTCCCCATATTTTATGCTCTACTTTATCTCCTAAATTATATTGAGCCTTTTCATAAGTTTTCCTTTCTACATAGCTAGATACAGGCCTATACTCTTCCCTTGGCTTTGATAACTCATGGTATCTTACTAAAAACCTCTCAGGTATTTCGCTTATAAAACGGGAATAGGAGCTGTACTGAGATTTGCCGTATAAATTTCTCCTCCTCGCATAGGTCAAATAAAGTTTTTCTTTAGACCTCGTAATACCAACATAACAAAGCCGTCTTTCCTCTTCTAATTCATATTCATCTGTAAATGACTTAAAAGAAGGAAATATTCCTTCCTCCATGCCCACCATAAAGACTATAGGAAACTCTAACCCTTTTGCAGAATGTAAAGTCATGAGAATAACGCTTTCTCCAATCTCTCCAGCCAAGTCAATATCAGAAACCAATGTTATGCCGGACAAAAATGCTTCTAAAGATTTGTCCTCTGAAGACTCTTCAAATTCATAAGCCGCATTTAAAAACTCATTTAGGTTTTCTATTCTTCCCTCTGCTTGTTCTGATTCTTCTTTTTCTAACTCCTCTATATATCCAGTCTCTTCTAAAATGTAATTTATTACTTCACTGACAGCCATTGTATCTTTTTTATCAATTAATTCTAAAATAAACTTCTTAAATTCTAAAAGGCTATTTTTAGCCCTTTGGCTTACTTTTGCATCATCTATTGCAAAAAAAAGACTGGTGTCTTTCTCCAAAGCTGTAGCCTCTAATGCTTCAATGGTTGCAGCTCCAATACCTCTTTTAGGAACGTTTATTATCCTTTTAAAAGATATGTCATCATAAGGATTTACAAGTATACGCAAATAGGCAATTATGTCTTTTATTTCTTTTCTGTCGTAAAACCTTAAAGCTCCGACCACTTTGTAAGGAATTCGCACCCTCATTAAGGCTTCCTCAAAAGCACGGGACTGGGCATTTGTCCTGTATAAAATAGCAAAATCCCTAAAACTTCTATTTTCTCTTTCTTTTAAGTTGATTATTTCCTGTATAACAAATTCCGCCTCTTCCCTCTCATTCTCTAATTCACAGAGAATTATCCTTTCTCCTTCTTCATTATTTGTCCATAAAGTCTTTTTCTTCCTTCTTATATTATTATCTATGACATAATTGGCAGCTTCCAATATTGTTTTGGTAGAACGATAGTTTTGCTCTAATTTTATAACTTTAGCCTCAGGATAATCCTTCTCAAAGTTTAATATGTTTTTTACATCTGCCCCTCTCCAACCATATATACTTTGGTCATCATCGCCAACCACACATAAGTTTCTGTATTTCTGGGCTAACATATTCACAAAATGGTATTGAGGCATATTTGTGTCTTGATATTCATCTACCATTATGTATTTAAATTTTCTCTGGTAAAAGTCTAAAACTTCGGGGCTTTCCTTAAAAAGTTCAATAGTTTTTATAATTATGTCATCAAAATCAAGGGCATTGTTTTTCTTTAACTTTTTTTGATATAATTTGTATATTTCACTTATTTTCTTACTTCTATACTCATTTCCAAAAACATAAATATACTCTTCAGGAGTTACCATTTTATCCTTTGCAGAAGAAATAGCATTTAAGACAGTTTTCACAGGATACTGTTTTTCACTTAAATTTAGCTCTTTAAGGGATTCCTGTATTAAAGCCTTTTGGTCAGTAGTATCAAATATGACGAAATTTCTGTCATAGCCTATTTTGTCAATATCTCGCCTTAAAATTCTCACACAGGCAGAATGGAAAGTAGATACCCATAGGTCACCTATATAACCTAATAAATCTTCTACTCTTGTTTTCATTTCTTCTGCCGCTTTATTTGTAAAAGTGATAGCCAGTATGTTAGAAGGGGATACTTTTTTCTCTTTTATAAGATAAGCAATTCTATGAGTTAGGACGCGAGTCTTGCCGCTTCCAGCTCCCGCTAATATCAAAAGAGGTCCTTCTGTAGTCATAACTGCTTCTCTTTGTTTGTCATTGAGGTTACCTAATATGTTGTTCATTTTTTTCACTCCAATTTAGTCTTAAAAAAGCCCGGTTTTAATCCCGGGATTCTGTTTCTAATCTATCTAATATAATTTTATATCCATTTGCTCCATAATTCAATGCCCTATTTACTCTGCTTATGGTAGCAGTACTTGCTCCTGTCTTTTCTGCAATTTCTATGTAAGTCTTCTTTTGGCGAAGCATTTTTGCAACTTCCAATCTCTGCGCTAATGCCTTTATTTCATTTATTGTAGCAATATCTTCAAAAAACCTGTAACATTCCTCTATATTTCTAAGTTTTAGAATAGCCTCAAACAACTGGTCAACAAGCTCATCTTTAATTTTAGATTCATACATAATTACCCCTCACTCAACAAAATAATTAAATTGTTTACAAATATATTGTAATAAATATCAAAAAATAATTCAATACTTTAAAGCGATTTTTTATAACGTATTCAAAATAGATTTGTAGTTGTTTTTGTAGACAAATGCCTTTTAAAGTTTCGGGTCATAATGACAAAAAAGAAAAAAGGCGATATAATTAAAAATACTACCCGGTTTTTCTCCGGGTAGTATTGAGTCTCCTATTTTTGTCTTTTTTCTAATTGATTGACTCTTTTATAGAGTTCAATCATTCTTTTTATTAAGTTTTTTTCAGCAAGAGCTGTCATAAGCTGGTCTTGAGCGTGAATTACTAGGAAATTAGGAGCTTCGCTTTGCTCTCCTTGTGTCAGCATATTTTGGTATTTGTGCCCTTCATAAAATTCTTCATCTGCTTTTTCAAGATGCTTCTCAGCTTCTTCAAAGTCTCCTCTTTCGGCTGCATCCAATGCTTCATAAGCTTCCGCTCTTGCATTTCCTCCATGCAATACTAAGTTGTATATTATTTGTTCTAAGTCCATTAGTTTCACTCCCATCACGAATTATTCTTGGTCTGCTGCTTTTTTTTCGTTCTTTAAAAGTTGAGCTTCATACATTTTAAAGAAGGGATAGTATATAATTGCTGTTACAATTAAATTTACCAGCTGCAACAAAGCTCCTTGCCAATGGCCACCGGAAGATAAAAATCCGCTTATAAAAACTGGAACTGTAAAAGGCAATTGTATTAAAGGTCTTGGTACTAAGTTTACAGCAAAAGCAAAGTAATTTATTGTTACAACAGCTGCTGGAGCTAATATAAACGGAATAATGAGTATTGGATTTAACACAATAGGAGCACCAAAAATCAATGGTTCGTTTATATTGAATATTGCAGGTATAAGTTCAGCTCTTCCAATGGTCCTAAGTTGTGCAGAAGCAGATAATAAAAACATTATTGTCAAAGCCCATGTAGTACCTGAACCACCTAAGTGAGTAAACACATGGAAGAAAGGTTCAGTTACAATACCTGGTAAAGGCAGTCCTTTTGCTGCAGCCGCTGCATTTGCAGCCAATTGAGTCATCCAGAAAGGATAAGCAATTGAAGAAACAACATTCATACCGTGAATTCCTAATGACCACAAAAGCATCATGAGTATTATTTCAGCTAAAGCTGCAGGATAACTATTTGATGCAGCAACAAGGGGCTTAAATAAGTCAAGCACCAATTGTGGCAATGTTATATGGAAGTTTGCCCATACAATCCATTCTACAATCCACGCTGACACTATCATTACAAACATAGGAACTAATGCTAAGAAGCTTCTTACCACATAAGGTGGTACACCTTCAGGCATTTTTATTACCAAACCACTTTTGTTAAAGAATCTCACAACTATTGCACTAATTATGCCTATTATTATTGCTACAAACAAACCTTGACCGCCGAGATAATTTAGTACATCTCCAAAAGTAACTTTTGTCACATCTGTTGCAGGAAAGCTTGTTATAAAAAACGCCAACATTGAAATAATCCCCGTCATCGTCTCGTCGAGGTCCCATCGTGTAGCAAGGCTATAAGCTGTACCAAAGGCTACCATCATAGCCATTATCCCAAAAGTAAGTTGGAAAGGTATCATGATTTGAGCTGCAATAGGTTTTACTGCTCTTGCCCATGCATGTATAGGTGCCCAATTAATTCCCTCTGGTGGATTTGCTATAATTAAGAAAAGCGCACCAGTCAAAATCACAGGCAAAGCAAAGCTTGAAAATGCGTCTCTAATTGACTGCAAATACACATTTTGCGCTATACGGGCAAGAACTGGCATTAAAGATTCTTCCATCCACTTCATAAACCAATTGTTTGAAAGCCTATCGTTCATTTTATTCCCTCCTTAAACTTCTTTTCCACTTTTCTTAGCAAGCTCAATTATTTGATTTAATATTTTTTTGCCATCCATCATAGCAAAGGCCTGCATGTCGACTATATCAACAGGGATATTGTATTTAGAAGCGATTGATTCAATTTCTTTTTTGAGATGTCTTACTTGCGGTTCTAATAACGCTACATCATATTCCTCTGCCTTCTTTTTGAACTCTCCTGTACCGCCAGCATCTACCACAACATCCAATCCTTGCTTTTTAGCTTCATCTGTTACTTTTTTAGCAAGTGCACTGGAAGTTGCTCCCCAGCTGCAGAGTATTACTCCTCTTATTGCCATCCTTTGCACCTCCTTTCAAAGATTATTTCATTTTTTTTCATTTTTTTATGTTGTTTTTGTAGGTTGCTATCATAAAGTTGTATCATTTTTATGACATAAGTCTGAATTGCAAACACTATTAATATAAAGGCACTCCCAAAAGCCATTATTTTTAAGCCATTAAGGAAGCTATCATGAAACATGGCATAAAATCCTGTAGAAAACCATACTACCCCCAAGAGCAAATAAAATATTTTCCTTTGAACTCTCGATATGCTAAACATTTTTGATCCTCTCCTAAATTATCCTTTTTATTTCTTCATAAAATTTTTTCAATAACACTTCTTTTATTTTTTCTTTGACCTCCTTTTGGGACTGTGCTTCGTTAAGAGTATTCACCAAATCTTCTCTTTCAATTAAAGACACGCTTAAATCTCCCAAAACTTCAATTCCTTCTCTATCACCTTCTGGTGCTACCATTAAAAAAACTGTCCTTATCTTTTCATAATCTCCTACAAGATTTTTCATTTTTACTTCCTCTATAACTTTTCCTACAACTACTAATGGAAAATCTATATTTTCAATTGTGCAATGATATATGACAAATCCTTTGTTTGGTAATACTATTTTACCTAAGCTTTCTCTTTTTAAAAGTCTTTCTTTTATTTGCTCCTTTTGATTTTCATTAATTAAATTTTCATCTATCAAATTCTTAAGAATATATTCTATTATTTGAGTAGACTTTTCACCTGTTACAGTCATATAGGTTATAGAATCGCATAATTCTAAAATTCTCTTTCCATAATTAGCTATATGAAAGGCCTCTTTTTCGTAATTTTCTTCCTCCTCTTTTTTTATTCCGTACTCCATAATAAAGTCTGTATTTAAGGCCTTCTTTAGCTTTTCTACATCTTCCTTCAAAAGCAAAGGATTTACTACAACGACTTTTTTATCTTTTATGTCAAGAGGTATTGTAGAAACAATTAAGTCTATATCATCTCTTCCTTTTAAATCTTTTAGTTTTATGCTGGAGGTAACATCCACTATGTTTATTTGTGGAAACATCTGAAGTTTTGACATCAGCATTCTGGAGGTTCCAATACCACTAGCACATACCACCATTATGTTGTACTTTTTGGCGGCCTCTTTTTTCCTCTCTAAAGCTGCACCAAAATGCATAGCAATATATCCAACTTCATCTTCTGGAATATCCATGTTTAATTTTTTTCGCAAAACATCGCAAACTCTATTACTTTTTTCAAAAAGCAAAGGATATTTTGTTTTTATATCCTCCAACAAAGGGTTTCTTATATCAAGTCCCATCTCCAATCTGTACACCGCCGGAACTAAATGACTCTTTAAGCCATCTTCCAAAAACTCATCTTCTGAAAAACTGACATCAAAAATTTTTTCTGCTTCTTTTATCATGTCCCGGGCAATAATCTCTATGTCTTTGTCATTGTAATTTTGAGTAGTTGACCTGTACTTTGCACCTATAAGGTGTATTGTCACATAGCCAATCTCATCTTCAGGTATAGGTATATCCAATTCTTCTTGTAAATATTTAGCTAACTTTTTAGCAAATTTGTATTCATTAGTTTTTTTAAGTTCCTGTAAATTGTCTTCACCCATTTCAATAGTTTCACCATTTTGAAGCCTTTTTATAGCTAAGGCAAGGTGAACGACAAGGCCTAAATAAGAACTCTCTACAATTTCATAGTCAATTTGCGATTTTAATTTTAAAATTGCCTTTTCTATTTTCAAGACAGTATCGTAGTCAATTAAGTTTAAAAGCCTCAAATCTATGTTTTTTTCAATATTGTTTTTTGCGAGATATCCTGTTTTTAAGAAATCAATCAAATCTGCAGTATCAAAATTCTCATACAAAAAGTTAGCTATAGCTTTTCTAAAAGAGTTTTCGCTTCCCGATATATAAACGCCATAACCTGGCTTTGTTATTAAAGTTAATCCTTGTTTTTCAATCCACTTTTCTAATTCTTTAAGGTCATAACTTATTGTAGAAGTGGTGACGCCAAATTTTTTGCTGAAATACTCTAATTTAACAGGCTCATTTAGCTGCAAAAGCTCTGACAATATCATTTTTCTTCTCTCTTCTGTTTCAAACTCTGAACGATATCCTACTATATCCAGCTTTAGCTTCTCAATATCAGCAACATTGCCTTCTATAACCAACCCATCAGTCTTATTTACAATTTTTGAGTTGTAATTTTTAACAAATTCATTTATAGAAGCAATTTCTCTGTATCCTGTCCTTTTGCTTATATCAAATTCTTTCATAATGTCTTCCATTCTTGTATTTGAAGAGGACAGTATTTTTCTTAAAATTTGCAGTTGGCGCCCACTTAGCTTATTCATTTTACATCATCACTTTTCCGTGACATTAATTTAATAATAGTATCTCTTTTTACGTCTATATTATACACCTAATCGCTAAATTAACAAGGAAAAGATGTAAATCATCTGGCATTAGCATTGTGTCATATTTTTAATTGTAAAAATATACAAAATAATTTTGTTGACAAAGTTGAAAAATATTCAAAGGAGATATTTTGCATCGTTGCTCCGATGTTCCAAAGCGACAAAACTAAAGCTCGACCTTCAGGTTCCGGCAGGGTACCTACGTCAGGTGGCATCCATGCCTTAAGGTGCCCACCTTCGCCCTCCTTGGCTTCAGCCCTGCCTCCACTCTCGATCCCGCTAAGTTTTGTTAGCGCTTTGTAACAAGTCACACCGATTGCAAAATATCTCCTTTACGAAAGTTTGTTGATAAGTTTTATTTTATTGGCATTTTGCATATTAAAAGTAAAGGTCTCTTTCTCCATTTTCTATTCTTGTAAGCCTTCTCTTTGTCTCTTCCCTTACAGTTATTGATGGAATTTTCTCTAAATTTACCGCTATTGCTTTTTCTCCAATTTCCTTAGTTTTTTCATCTCCGTAATCAATCAAAAACTCTTTGAAGGTTAGTATCGCATTTGGTAGGCAGAAGTTGTGTATTTGCCCTGATTTTGCAAAACTCATAAACCTGTCTCCTGTACGCCCCATTCTGTAGCAAGCAGTACAATAACTTGGAAGATACCCTTGTTCACACAAAGTTCTTAAGATTTCATTAGGACTTCTTTTGTCTTCTACCTCAAATTGTGGCTTTGAACCACCTTTTTTGGATATCTCTTCATGATATCCACCTACTCCTGTACAAGAACCTGCACTAATCTGAGAAATGCCAATGCTTATTACTTCTTCTCTAAATTTAGGCTTTTCTCTTGTAGACAAAATCATTCCAGTATAGGGCACTGCCATTCTTATAACTGCTACTAATTTTTTAAAGTCTTTATCTGATACAATATATGGAAATTTATCTATGGAAGTGTTAAGAGCTGGTCTAAGTCGCGGTACTGAAATAGTATGTGGCCCAACTCCAAATCTTTCCTCTAAATGGTTCGCATGATAAAGCATAGCAACAGTTTCGTACTTGTAATCATAAAGCCCATACAAAACTCCTAATCCTACATCGTCAATGCCTGCCTCCATAGCCCTGTCCATAGCAGTCAAATGATAGTCGTAATCATGTTTTGGTCCCTGTGGATGCATGTATTGATAAGTGGGCCTATGGTAAGTTTCTTGGAATAAAATATATGTCCCTATTCCTATTTCTTTAAGTTTTTTGTAATTTTCCACAGTAGTCGCCGCTATATTGACATTTACTCTTCTAATACTTCCATTTTTAAGTTTTGTATCGTAGATCGTCTTTATTACATCGAGAATATAATCTATAGGGCAATTTACAGGGTCCTCCCCAGCTTCAACTGCTAATCTTTTATGTCCCATCTCTTCTAAAATCTCAACTTCTCTCCTCACTTCTTCCATTGTAAGCTTTTTTCTTTCCTGTTCATTAGAATGTCTGTAACCACAATATCTACAGTTGTTTACACAGTAGTTACTTACATAAAGGGGAGCAAATATTACAATCCTATTCCCATATATTTCTTCTTTTATATACCTTGCTACTTTAAACATCTCATTGAGTAAATCCCCATCTTCTACATTTAAAAGTACCGCTGCTTCTTCAGGAGTAATGCCTTTTAGCTTTTTAGCCTTCTCTATAATTTCCAATGCATCTTTACTTGTCGCTTTTTTAGCATTTTTCAAATCCTGTAATATCTTCTCATCATTAATAAAATCCGCTTTTTCTTTTAACATACTTTATCTCCTCCCTTACCCTCAGGAAAATCCCCTTGGGCTTAGTTTTATTTTTATTATATACTATTATTGTTAATTTTTCAACAAAATTATTTTTCTTAAATCCTCAATATAAGGTAGTTTCAACGCAGAGCAAAGCAGTAAATAGGCAGGAATTCCTATAAAAATTGATAAAAAAATATTTATCCACATATTAACATTAATTGCAAACAATTTACTGTGTATAATTATAACAATTATTCCCATAATTGTTGATGCTGTTATCGGTTTTATAAACCAATTTAAATAGTCTATTCTTAATCCTGTCATTTTTATGAGTTCAAACATATTTAGCATTAAAATAAAAGCATCGGCAAATATAAAGCTATATATATATCCAAAAAGTCTAAGTTGTGGCATGGCGGTTAAGTAATACATACCTATAATACAGACTCCCAACCATATAATAGAATTTTTTAAAACTACATTTTGCTTTCCTAATCCATGGAGAATGCTAGCCACCACCGCTTCTAAAAATGCGAATATACTTCCCATGGAAATCGCTCTCACAAAAGCCCCTACTCCTGGGGAAGAAGGATACAAAAGCTGAGAAATTTGCTCAGGAAGAGCTAAAAATAAAATTATAGCAGGAAAAGCTATTAAAGTAGTATAGCCAATTGCTTGGTTAATCCTGAGTCTTACTGTATTCCACTTTTTTAGAGCAGCTGCTTCAGAAACTGCAGGAAGTACAGTAGTGGAAAGACTTGAAGTTATAACTGCTGGCATGTAAGCAAGAGGTACTGCCATACCCAACATTTTGCCAAATTCAGACATCGCTTCACTGTGAGTGAGACCTGAGACAACAAGTCTTGAAGGAATTATTAAAGATTCCGCTAAATCCAACACATTTACAATTAATTTTGAAAAAGTTATAGGTATGGAAGTAACAACTAACGTTTTTGTTATAGAAAAAGTATCCCATTCCTTTCCATCATAAGGCATTTCTTTGTTTATAATTTTTACTTCTCTTTTGTAAAAAAGTATGTACATAAGAAAACTGACAATTTCACCTACAGATATGCCAAATATAGCTATCGCTACTAAATATTCAAGTTTCGCTCCTGTGAAAAGTTGTATTAAATATAAAGTTGTTGATACACGTACTATTTGTTCAACAATTTCTGAAACTGAAGCAGGTATCATATTTATAACTCCTTGAAAAAATCCCTTAAACACTGATGAAGAAGTAACAATGATAAGTACCGGTGCAAAAATGAGAATTGATAAAAGTGCTCTTGGTTCGTGAAGTAACTTTTCAGCTACGTACCTAGCATTAAAAAATAGCAACAAAGCAATAGTAAAAGCAAACATTAATACTATCAAAAAAGTAATTTTTAAAATTTTAAACATATTTTTTTTGTTTCCTTTTGCTCTTTCTTCTGAAATAAAGCGAGAAGTGACAGCCATCGTACCAGAGGTTAAAAAAGTTATTGAAACAAAATATATAGGAAGAACTAATTGATAAATACCCGTACCTTCCGGGCCTAACATATTTGATAAAATTATTCTAAAGATAAATCCAATGCCTCTGTCTATAATATTGGCAATAGTTAATATAAAAGCACCGCGAATAAAAGACCTATTGTGCATAAAGAACACCTCACAATAGTTTATTCGCAGTGCTTTTTATATATGAAAAAAACCGGCAGTATGCCGGTAGTAAAGGGGGATTAGGGGGAGAAATTTTTAAGTACATAAAATTGAGGGGGGTTAAGATTTACACATTCCTAAGGCTTCCTCTCCCTATTGGCAGAGGTGATAAATTCACATTACCTCTCTTCCGCCAAATATTATGCATCATTTGATGAAAAATGTCAAGATTTGATTTAAATATTTTTTTATATGAAATTTTCCCTGCAGTTTTGTAAAATTATTAATCACTGCAAATAAATAAAACTGCAGTAAACCTTTTTCGTAAGTTTTAGAAGAATATTTATAAATAAATCCAGTTTGTTGACAAAGTTAAAAAATATTCAAAGGAGATATTTTGCATCGTCGCTCCGATGCTCCAAAGCGACAAAACTAATTTTTCCCAAATATTTTTTAACCTTTCAAATAATTTTTTAACCATTTGAGTTTAAATATTTTAAAACTGTAGAGACGTGTACAGCAAGGCCAATTTTAATACACTCCTCATCAATATTAAATTGGTTGTTATGTATAGGTTTATCTATTCCTTTTTCTTTATTGCCACACCCTAATTTATAAAAACTGCCAGGGACTTTTTGCAAGAAATAAGCGAAATCTTCTACTCCCATTGTTGGTGCCACTTCTATTACATTGCCTTCCCCTAGCAAAGGAAAAGCGGTTTCTTTTATGAGGTCTGTCATACCTTTGTGATTTACAAGGCAAGGATAACCTCTTGTTCTTCTAAATTCTACTTCTCCTCCCATAACTTTTGCTGTGTTATCGCAAATCTTCTCTACCATCTCAACAATCTCATCTCTTTTTTCTTCTTCCATCATTCTTATAATTCCAGACATCCTCACTTTGTCCGCTATTATATTTCGTGCGTATCCTCCTTCAATAGTGCCAATAGTTAGCACTATAGGACTTAATGGGTTAGCTTTTCTACTAACGACTGTTTGGAGTATATTTACAATATTAGCAGCAATCACTATGGCATCCACCGATTTGTGAGGCTCAGCCCCATGACTACTTTTGCCTTTTACAATTATATCAATCATGTCAGAAGAAGCATAAGCCTTTCCATAGGTTATCCCTATTTGCCCCACTTGAAGTTCTGGGTCTACATGTAGTCCTATTATAGCATCAACTTTAGGATTTTCTAAAACTCCTTCTTCAATCATCGGAAGAGCTCCCCCTGTTGTTTCTTCCGCTGGTTGAAATATAAACTTAACATTTCCCTTTAACTTATCTCTCATATTTGCCAAAAGTTCAGCAGTACCAAGAAGTATAGCTGTATGCACATCATGCCCACAAGCATGCATTCTTCCTGGAATCTGCGATGCATATTCTACATCATTTTCTTCTTGAATTGGGAGAGCGTCCATATCTGCTCTTATAGCTATCGTCTTGCTTCCATTGCCTTTAAGGGTACCCACAACGCCAGTTTTAGCAATTCTCTTTACTTCAATCCCTAAATTTTTTAAATAATCATAAACAACTTCGGAAGTTTTTGTTTCTTCAAAACCTAATTCAGGGTACATGTGTATTTTTCGCCTTAATTCTATTACTTCTTTTTCTATTTTTTCAGCTTCTTTGAGAATATCCATCCTAAATCCCACCTATTTTTTAATATTTTTCTATGTCTACATGCAAAACATTCTCAATTTTCTCGCCTAATAGCATTTCTGCCGTTTTGATAAAATTATCTTTATCTCCACTTACAAAAAATTTTGTCTTACCAATAATTTGAGGATTTAATAAATCTTTCTTTAATAAATAATCTTTCACATCATAAGCTAGTTTAATTGCAGGGTCTACTATTTTTACATTTTCTCCTATTATTTTTTCTATAACTTCTACCATTAAAGGATAATGAGTACAACCTAAAACAAGAGTATCTATCTCTTTTTCTTTTAATTCTTTTAAACACTTGTTAGCAGTTTCGTAGGCTATTGGCGAATTGTATAGCCCTTTTTCAATAAGGGGGACAAATTCAGGACATGCCTCTTGGTAGACTTTAATATTTTTATCAATAATTTTTATATTTTTTTCATAGCTTTTGCTTTCAACAGTTCTTGTAGTTGCAATAACACCTATCTTTTTGTTTATAGTATACAGGACAGCGCTCTCTGCCCCTGCTTTTAAAACATCAAAAAGAACCATATCATATTCGCTTTTATCTATAACTGCACAAGTAGTATTGCAAGCTATTACTACGGCTTTGACTTTTTGCTCTCTCATAAAATTTAAAATCTGTTTTGCAAATTTTTTTATCTCTCCTTCACTTCTATCGCCATAGGGAACTCTTTTTGTATCACCAAAGTAAATATAGTTTTCCCCTGGTAAAGCCTCAACAAGTCTTTTTAGTACTGTAAGCCCTCCTACTCCAGAGTCAAAAACACCTATTGGTCTTGAGTCCATTTCACCACACCCTAATAAAAATTTAAGCCAATTAATTATTCACACCATGGTAATTATTATATCATAATTTATTTATTAGGTTGTAAGATGTATAAAGAAGCTTTTGAACTGACATCTACCATTTTTTCTACTTTAAAGTTTTCTTTTAGTTCTTTTTTAACTTCTTTTACAAAATTAAAATAATCTCCACCTTCCAACCATTCCACAAATGAAGTAAAAAAGTCTCTGTTTTGATTGTAGTCATGAAGAATTACATAATGCTTTGCGACCCTTGACATTTCTTTATATAATATTTCCCGCTCCTTCTTTTTAATACCATGAGCCACATAAGAAGCTGTAACCACATCAAAAAAATTATCTTCGAAAGGAAACCCTTCACCTGGATTTATCTTATATGCCTTAATATCCGTGTTTTTCAACCTTTTCATCGCTTGTGCTAACATACCTGCAGAAACTTCCACCCCAGAAACCTCAAAGCCAGCTTCCCTTAATACATAACACAATGCACCTGTACCACATCCGACATCTAAAAATTTTATGTAATTTCCTAAATCAATATGTTCTTTCAAAATAGCTAAAACTTTCCTATAATATTCCACTTGAGAATTAAAAAACCACCCGTTTTTACATGGTCTTTGGGTATAATTTCTCCCCATTTTAAAAAATTAAGGCCGATGTTAGAAGATATTATACCATAATTTTAGCCAATTAAAAATGCCAGGTTTACACCTGGCTTACCAAAGCAATATCTTTTCTATAGTACATCCCTTCAAAGCTTATTTTTTCAATTTCTCTATAAACTTTCTCTCTCGCTTCTTCATATGAATCCCCTATTGTGGTAACAGCAAGCACTCTTCCTCCTGATGTGACAATTTTACCATCTTTTAATGCCGTTCCTGCATGGTATACAAAGGCCTCTTTTACTTTTTCTAACCCCGTTATCTCAAAACCTATCTGATATTCCCCGGGGTAACCGTTTGATACCGCAACAACACATACAGCCTTTTTGTTTTCCCATTCAATTTGTATTTTATCAAGTTTTCCTTCTATGGTAGCTTCCATTATATCAATAAGGTCTGTTTTTAAAAGGGGCAGTACAACTTGTGTTTCAGGGTCTCCAAATCTTGCATTAAATTCTAAAACCTTAGGTCCTTCTTTTGTAAGCATTAAACCTGCGTACAACACTCCTTTATATACAATGCCTTCTTTTTGAAGTGCCTTTACCATTGGTTTTAAAATACTTTCCATTACTTCTTTTAAAGTTTCTTCCTCAAGATAAGGATTTGGTGCAATGCTTCCCATACCTCCAGTGTTAGGACCTTTGTCTCCTTCATAGACCTTTTTGTAATCCATAGCAGAAACCATAGGTAAAATATTTTCTCCATCTGTAAATGCGAATACTGACGCTTCTTTTCCAAAAAGCATCTCTTCTATTATTACTATATCTCCTGATGCACCAAATATCCTTTTTTTCATCATTAAGTCTAGAGCTTCTTTTGCTTCTATAAAGTCTTTTACAATAAACACTCCTTTACCTTGTGCCAGTCCATCTGCTTTCATCACAGCAGGATACCATGTCTCTTTTAAAAACTTCAAAGCCTCCTGATATTTGTCAAAGGCTTTAAACCTTCCAGTAGGAATATTGTATTTAGAAAGAAGCTGTTTAGTAAAATATTTGCTTCCCTCAATAGCCGCAGCACTTTTATTAGGCCCAAAGATTTTAAGCCCTGCTTTCTCAAATTCATCCACAATACCTTGTACCAGTGGCATCTCTGGCCCTACAACTGTTAAATCAATGTTATTTTTTATGGCAAATTCTTTAAGTTTTTCAATATCTCCAATTTTTATATCAACACATTCTGCCAAAAGACCTATGCCAGCATTTCCGGGAGCACAGTAGATTTTATCTACTTTAGAACTTTGTGAAAGTTTGTGAACAATTGCATGTTCTCTTCCTCCGCCCCCTATGACTAAAACCTTCATACAAATTCCTCCTCAATGTTTAAAGTGCCTTATGCCAGTGAATATCATTGATATACCGCCTTTGTCTGCAGCTTCAATTGATAAAGCATCGTTTTGTGAGCCGCCTGGTTGGATTATGGCAGTTATACCGCCTTTTACAGCCGCTTCCACAACATCTGGAAATGGGAAAAAGGCATCTGATGCAAGGACACTTCCCTTTGCTTTTTCGCCTGCTTGTTTGATTGCTTGTTCTGTCGGCCATATCCTGTTGACTTGTCCCACGCCAATACCTACTGTAGCTCCATCTTTTGCTAAAACAATCGCATTGGATTTTACGTGCTTTACTACCTTCCAGGCAAACCTTAAATCTTCCATCTCTTTTTGAGTAGGTGCTTTTTTAGTAACTACTTTCAAATTATTCTCATCTAAATCTATTTCATCCTTTTCTTGTACTAAAAGTCCGCCTTCTACTTTCTTTAAATCATATTCTTTTTCATATCCTTCTTTTAATCTCAATATCCTTAAGTTTTTCTTTTTCTTTAAAATCTCTAAGGACTCTTCTTCAAAGTCTGGAGCAATTACTATTTCTAAGAATATTTTTATAAGTTCTTCAGCTGTTTTAACATCTACAGTTCTATTTAATGCTACAATTCCCCCAAAAATAGAAACAGGGTCACTCTCATAAGCTTTTAAGTAAGCATTGTATATATTATCTGCAATAGCTACTCCACAAGGATTTGTGTGCTTTACGGCAACTGCTGCAGGCTCTTTAAACTCTCTTAAAAGTTCTATTGCGGCATTTGCATCGTTTATATTGTTAAAAGAGAGCTCTTTACCGTGCAGCTGCTCACATTCTGCAATGCCATAGGCTTTTATGGGATTTTTGTAAAAAGCCGCCTTTTGATGAGGATTTTCACCATATCTCATGTCTTGAGCTTTTTCATAGGCAAAGGCCATAACTTCGGGAAACTCTATGTTATTTTTTTGTATCAAATAATTGTATATCAAAGAATCGTAAAGGGCTGTATGGCCAAAAGCTTTTGCTGCCAGATAAAATCTCGTCTCTTCTTTTGTATTGCCATATTGTTTTATTTCTTCAATGACTGTATCATAATCCTTTGGATCTACAAGAATAGTTACATATTTGTAGTTTTTAGCTGCAGCCCTTATCATTGAAGGACCGCCAATGTCTATATTTTCTATCGCTTCTTCTAAAGTCACATTTTCTTTGAGGATTGTTTCTTTAAAAGGATATAAATTTATGACAACTATATCTATTGGTTCAATGCCATGTTCTTTAAGAGCTTTAATGTGCTCTTCATTGTCTCTTATTGCAAGAAGCCCTCCATGAATTTTAGGGTGAAGCGTCTTTACTCTCCCGTCCATAATTTCAGGGAAACCTGTTATGTCTGATACCTTTACTACATTTACTCTATTTTCTTTAAGAAGATTATAAGTCCCACCTGTTGATATTATTTCATATCCTAATTCATTAAGCTTTTTGGCAAATTCAACTATGCCTTCTTTTTTTGAAACACTTATTAACGCTTTTTTGGCCATAGAATTGCCTCCTTTTTACAGTTTTATAATCCCTTTTAAAACTTTAATATTTTCACTTTTCTACCTTCGACTTTTAACTTCCCCTCTGTAAAAAGCTTAACTGCATAAGGTAAAACTTTGTGTTCTACTTCCAGTACTTTTTTTGCAATGGCCTCTGGCGTATCCTCTTCATCAATTTTCACAACTTCTTGAAGAATAATAGGTCCGGTATCAGCACCACTGTCCACAAAGTGAACAGTACAGCCGGTGTATTTTACTCCGTATTCATAGACCGCCTGATGTACCTTCATTCCATAAAATCCTTTGCCACAAAAGGCAGGGATAAGTGAGGGATGTATATTTATTATCTTGTTTTCAAATCTTTCTACAATTTCTCCACTGAGAATTGTCAAAAAACCTGCAAGAATTATTCCATCCGGATTCAATTTTTCAAGAAGTTTTAATAACTCTCTTTGGAAATTTTCTTTCAATTCTTTTTTGGGAAGGCAGTAAGTAGCAATTCCGTGTTTTTTTGCCCTTTCAAGAGCATAAGCTCCTTTTTTATCGCTAATGACGGCAATTATCCTGGCATTTATATATCCTTCTTCAATGGCATCAATTATTGACTGCAAATCAGTCCCGTTACCTGATGCCATCACCACAAGGTTCATAAAATTACACCGCCTTCGCTTTCTACTATCTCCCCTATTACATAAGCTTTTTCACCTATGCCATTTAATTTTTCTAAAGCCTTATCTACATCAGAAGGGTCTACTATAACTACCATGCCAATCCCCATATTAAAAGTGCGATACATTTCTCTTTCTTCAATATCTCCCAATCTTTGAATCAAGTTAAAAATGGTTGGAATTTTCCAACTTCCTTTATTTATTTTTGCAGCTATACTTTTTCTTAGTATTCTTGGAATATTGTCAATAAAACCTCCTCCGGTAATATGAGCCATTCCTTTAATTTTTAACTCTTTTAAAGCCTCTATTGACTTGACATATATTTTTGTAGGGGTAAGGAGTGCATCTCCTAAATTCATGCCAAGCTCTGGTATAAAGTCTTTTACTGAAAAATTGTTTTTCTCAAAAAAGACTTTCCTCACTAAAGAATAGCCATTGCTGTGAATTCCAGAAGAGGCAAGCCCAATTATGGCATCTCCTTTTTTTATTGATTTTGTATCAATCAGCTCTTCTTTTTCTACAATTCCTACACAAAAGCCTGCTAAATCATACTCTCCTTCTTTATAAAAACCTGGAAGTTCTGCTGTTTCGCCACCTATTAAAGCACACCCGGCTATTTTACAACCCTCTGCTATTCCTTTGATCACTTCTACTGCAGTCTTACTTTTTAACTTTCCAGTAGCAAAATAGTCAAGAAAAAACAAAGGCTTAGCACCAGTTACAATAATGTCATTTACACACATAGCTACAAGGTCTATTCCTACAGTATCGTGTTTGTCCATCATAAAGGCTATTTTAAGTTTTGTCCCAACCCCATCAGTGCTTGACACGATTACAGGGTTTTTGTAATTTTTTATCTCAAAAAGAGCTGCAAATCCCCCAATGCCTTCCAAAACATTGTCTGTCAAAGTCTTTTTTGCAATAGGTTTTATCATTTCCACCAGTTTATTGCCTTCATCTATATTTACCCCAGCATCTTTATAATTCATAATCATACACCTACTTTTTATTTTTTCTCAAAAAGATACTTGCTTCCTTCTTTTGGAACATACATAGGATAGTTGCCATCAAAGCAACCTGTGCAAATAGATTTAAGTCCTACACTTTTTATAAGCCCTTCAATACTTAAAAACTGTAGGCTGTCAGCTCCTATTAATTTGCACATCTCTTCAACTGACATCCTCGCTCCTATCAATTCTTTTTTTGTCGGAGTATCAATTCCAAAGTAGCAGGAATATTTAACAGGAGGTGAACTTATCCTCACATGAACCTCTTTTGCTCCCCCATTTTTTAATAGATTCACTAATCTCTTCATAGTTGTGCCTCTAACTATTGAATCATCTATTAAAACTATCCTCTTGCCTTGAACCAATTCTTTTAAGACATTTAGCTTTATCCTCACACCTGTCTCTCTATCCCTTTGGTCGGGAGCAATAAAAGTCCTTCCAATGTATTTATTTTTTATAAGTCCCTCACCCATTGGTATACCTGTTTTGAGAGAATAACCTCTTGCAGCGGCAATGCCTGAATCTGGAACTGGTACTACCAAGTCTGCATCTACAGGTGCTTCTTCAGCTAATCTTTTCCCCATCTCTAATCGTGTAAAATAAACACTTTTTTCATCTATGACACTGTCAGGTCTAGCAAAATAGATATATTCAAAAACACAAGGCATCTTTTTTTCTTCTACTTCTAACTTAACAGAATCTATTCCTTTTCCATCAATTATAACTATTTCTCCTGCTTCTACATCTCGTATCAACTCTGCTCCTATTACGTCAAAGGCACAAGACTCAGAAGATAAGAAATAAGTGTCATCTTTTTTGCCTATACAAAGAGGCCTTATACTGTTTACGTCTCTTATCCCTATTAATTTATTGTCTGTTAAAATCACTAAAGCGTATGAACCTTTTATTTGCTTTATTGTTTCTAAAAGCGCTTCTATTAAGCCCTTTTGGAAATTCTTTGCAATTAAATGAAGGATTATTTCGCTATCAGTTGTAGTTTGAAATATTCTACCGTCCTCCTCCAATTGGCCTCTTAGCTCTTCTGCGTTTATCAAATTGCCATTATGAGCAAGAGCCATATATTCATTTTTAAAATTAGCAACGAGGGGTTGAGCATTTATAATGTCATTGCTGCCTGTAGTAGAATACCTTACATGGCCTATCCCCATTTTTCCCTCTAATGTCTTTAAATTTTCCTTATTAAAGACCTCACTGACAAGTCCCAACCCCTTAATACAATTTATTTTTTCGCCATCATAAATAGCTATACCTGAACTTTCCTGCCCTCTGTGCTGCAAGGCTTGTAAGCCATAATAGATATAGGAAGTAACTGAAGTGGACAAACTAAAGGCACCGAAAACACCACATTCCTCTTTTAATTTCTCTCCATTTCCCATTTTATTCTCCCTCTCCAGCTTTCCTCTAAGACTTCTAAAGGAAGGTCTATTATTCTTTTACCATTTACCTCAATTGCAATATCTTTACCTTCTACAACTCCTACTTTTTGAGCCGGAACTTGGTATTCATAAGCTATTTTTAATACTTCCTCTACTTTTTCAGGACTTACAGTAATTAATGCTCTTGATTGAGATTCAGAGAACAACTCTACATCCTCTCTAAGAGAAGTTTGTAGCGAAATTTTTGCACCTTTTTTGCCTGAAATTGCACTTTCAACCAAAGCAACCACAAAACCGCCCTCTGATATGTCATGAGAAGAATTAATTAAACCTTCCTCTATAAGTTTTAACACTAATTCTTGCAATCTTTTTTCCTCTTCCAAGTCTATTTGAGGTGGTTGCCCTTTTACCATTCCAAAACAAACTTTAAGATACTCACTTCCCCCAATCTCTCCTTTATTCTCACCTAAAATTATAATTACATCTCTTTCTTTTTTAAAGTCCATTGTACAAATTTTTGATACATCCTCTATAAGGCCTGCCATTCCTATTACAGGAGTAGGATAAATAGCTCCCTCTTCATTTTCATTGTAAAGACTGACATTTCCGCTTACCACAGGGATTTGAAGAGTTTCACAGGTTTTAGCTATTCCAAATATAGAATTTTTTAATTGCCAATATATTTCTTTCTTTTCCGGATTGCCAAAATTTAAACAATCTGTAACCCCTATAGGTTTAGCGCCAACCATACAAAGATTTCGAGCTGCCTCCGCTACAGCAATTTGAGAACCTATATAGGGATCTAAATAACAATATCTACCATTACAATCAGTTGTCAATGCAACAGCTTTTTTTGTACCTTTTATCCTCACAACAGCTGCATCCATTCCTGGAGTTATTACTGTGTCTGTCCTCACCATATAATCATATTGACTGTATATCCATTCTTTACGCAACGTTTAAAGAAGAAATTACATCTTTTAGAGCTTTATTCATATCCTCTGGAGGTTTTATTTCATTTATATCCAACTTATTGACCTCTTTTTGCCATTTAGGCACTTTTTCTTCTCTAATATATTGAGGAGCATCTTCTGTTAAAGACTTGGCTGGAACTTCCGCAACTACTTTTCCATCTTTAATCACTCTTATCATTCCATCATCAGTGATTTTCCCTATTGTGGCGGCATTCAGTCCCCATTTTTTAAACACCTTTTGTACATCTTCTTCCTTGCCCTTCTCTACTACAACCAACATCCTCTCTTGAGATTCAGAAAGCATTATTTCATAAGGTGTCATTCCCTCTTCTCTCAAAGGCACTTTATCAAGGTCAAGCTCCATTCCAACTCCACCGCGGGAAGCCATCTCGCAAGAAGAAGAGGTAAGACCTGCCGCACCCATATCTTGTATAGCAACTACGGCATCTGTTTCAAAAAGTTCTAAACAAGCCTCCAAAAGCAGTTTTTCCATAAAGGGGTCGCCAACTTGAACAGAAGGTCTTTTTTCTTCTGATTCCTCGCTTAATTCCTGAGAAGCAAAACTTGCACCTCCAATACCGTCTCTCCCCGTAGTAGCACCTACTATCATAACAGGGTTACCTATACCTTTTGCTATCCCTTTTTTTATCTTGTCTTTTTCTACTATTCCTACACACATCGCATTTACTAAAGGATTTCCTTTGTAACTTTCTTCAAAATAGGTATCCCCACCTACTGTAGGAATTCCTATGCAATTTCCATAATCCGCTATACCGGCTACCACGTTTTCGATGAGATATTTAGTCCTTTTATCATCAGGAATTCCAAATCTCAAAGAATCTAAAAGAGCAATTGGCCTTGCCCCCATTGTGAATATATCTCTTATTATTCCCCCAACACCTGTAGCTGCTCCTTGATAGGGTTCAATTGCAGAAGGGTGGTTATGGCTTTCTATCTTCATCACAACTGCCAAATTATCTCCAATATCCAATACTCCTGCATTTTCTCCCGGTCCTTGTATTACTCTTTCGCCTTTTGTAGGTAAATATTTTAAAAGAGGTTTAGAATTTTTATAGGCACAATGTTCAGACCACATAACACTATACATACCTAATTCAGTTATATTAGGCTCTCTTCCTAATATCGAAATAATCTTCTCATACTCCTCATCAGTAAGTCCTAATTCTCTCCATATTTTATCCATCCTTAAACCCCGCCTTTTACAAAATTATCCACTATTGACCCTAAGATATAAAGCCCGTCAGTATTACCCAGCAAGGGGGCATAAGCTCTCTCTGGATGAGGCATCATTCCTAAAACATTTCCTTTTTTATTTATAACTCCGGCTATTCTCTCAACAGAGCCGTTGATATTTTCTTTGTACCTAAAAACAATTTGATTGTTTTCTTTTAGTTCTTTTAAAGTTTTGTCATCTACATAATAATTGCCTTCTCCATGAGCAATTGGAAGTAAAATCTCCTGCCCTTTTTTAAGCCTTGTAGTAAAAGGAGTTTTGTCATTTTCAACTATTATGCTGACAGTATTGCAAATAAATTTCAGACCTTCATTTTTTCTCAAAGCTCCCGGCAAAAGCCCTGCTTCTGTAAGTATCTGAAATCCGTTGCATATGCCTATAATAAATTTTCCTTTTTCTGCTTCTTCCCTGACAGCCTCCATGACAGGCGAAAACCTAGCAATAGCTCCTGCCCTCAAATAATCACCATAAGAAAATCCTCCTGGTAACATTATAACATCGTACTTACTCAAATTTTTTTCTTGATGCCACACATATTCTACTTCTTCACCAAGCCCATCTTTAACAGCATAATAGCAGTCCACATCGCAATTGGACCCTGGAAAAACTATAACAGCAAATTTCATCTTTATCCCTCCACAATCTCAAAGGTGTAATCTTCAATAATCGGATTTGTCAGTATCTTTTTACACATCTCATCTACTTTGTCCTTTAGGAGGGATAAATCGCCATCCTCAAAAGTTAATTCTATATATTTCCCAACCCGTACCTCTTTTACTTCTTCGTATCCTAATGAGTACAAAGCTCCCTTTACTGCTTTTCCTTGTGGGTCAAGTATTCCTTTTTTTAAAGTTATATAGACTTTTGCAATTAGCACTTTACATACCTCCAAGTCTTTTTAAAATTTCTAAATATGCTTCTTCTACTTTGCCCAAATCTTTTCTAAATCTATCTTTATCAAGTTTTTCCATAGTGTTTTTGTCCCAAAATCTGCAAGTATCAGGAGAAATTTCATCAGCTAATAATATTCCTTCACTACTTTTCCCAAATTCTAATTTAAAATCTACCAAAATAATGTCTTTAGATAAAAAATATTCTGACAAAATTTCGTTGACTTTAAACGTCATTCCTGTCATAATTTCAATCTCTTCTTTGGTGGCTAATTCGAGAGCTTGTATGTGATATTCATTAATCATTGGGTCTTTCAATTCGTCATTTTTATAGGAGAATTCTAACACAGGCGTTTTAAACTTTAGTCCTTCTTCAAGGCCTAATCTTTTACAAATGCTTCCTGCTGCATAATTTCTCACAATAACTTCTAAAGGAAAAATCTCAACTTTTTTAACCAACATTTCTCTATCACTAAGTCTTTTCACATAATGAGTGGGTACATTATTTTTATCTAATAATGCAAATAAAATTGCAGAAACTTTGTTATTTACTATACCTTTTTCGGCAATTGTGCCTTTCTTTAAGCCATTAAAAGCAGTTGCATCATCTTTGTATTCGATGATATAAAAATTCTCTTCATCTGTCTTATAAACTTTTTTGGCTTTTCCTTCATAAAGCAATTCTCTTTTTTCCATATTTATCTCCTCCAACCTCTTAATTATTTAACACTTCTTCAGCCATTTTTTCTCTATAGTCAGCCAAGGCTTCCTTTAAATAAGTATATTTCAAAGAGAGGATATGGCATGCTAAAAGGGCCGCATTCTCTGCTCCATCTATAGCCACTGTTGCAACAGGAATACCTTTAGGCATTTGGACTATTGACAAAAGGGAATCAAGTCCATCTAAAGTAGAAGATTTTATAGGAAGGCCAATCACAGGCAAGAGTGTATAAGAAGCAATAACACCAGGCAGATGAGCAGCCTTTCCTGCACCTACAATGATTATATCATAATATTTATCTGCATTCACAGCAAACTCTTGTGTCTCAAAGGGAGTTCTATGGGCAGACAGCACTTTAACATCATAGGGAATTTCAAGTTCTTCAAGAATTTTTGTACATCTTTCAACTACAGGCAAATCAGATTTACTTCCAACAACTATAGCCACCTTAGGCATTTTTATACCCCCTTTTCTTTTAAGACCCCAATTAGATAAGTACTAATTGGGGTCTTATTTTCACTCTGATAAAGTTATAAATCTCAATATGAATAAAATTGCAAGAAAATAAACCATTGGATGAATTTCTTTTGCTTTTCCTGAAGCAATTTTTACAATAGGATATGCAATAAGACCTGCAGCAATACCATTGGCAATGCTAAAAGTGAAAGGCATAGCAATTATAGTAAGAAAAGCTGGCATAGCCTCTGTAAAATCTTCAAAATTTATCTTCTTAATAGAACCCATCATCAAAACTCCAACAATAATAAGAGCAGGAGCAGTTGCCTCTGTAGGAACAAGTAAAGCTATTGGTGAGAAAAACAATGCTACCAAGAACAAAATACCTGTCACAAAAGCAGTAAGTCCCGTTCTACCACCTTCTGCAATACCTGCAGCACTCTCAACGTAAGTAGTCACAGTAGAAGTTCCTAAAAGTGACCCTATCGTGGTGGCAATAGCATCCGACATTAGTCCTTTTTTCATATTAGGCATTTTGCCATTTTCATCTAACATTCCTGCTTTTGATCCTGTTCCTATAAAGGTCCCTATGGTATCAAATAAATCTACAAAAGCAAACGACAACACTACATATAGCACACTTGTAACTAAAGAAATAAAGCCGATATTCTCACCAATTCCCAAAAGCCCTTTTATATCAAGTTTAAGAAATGTTGGTGCAAGACTTGGTGGCATTTTAATTGCACTAAAATCAGAAGGTAATTTCACTATTCCAGTAAAAAGTCCCAATACTGTAGTAATTAATATTCCAAGAAGTATAGATCCTTTGATATTTCTCGACATTAATATGGCTGTTATAAAAAGACCCGCAATGGCAAGAAGTGTCCCAGGATTAGTCAAATCACCAAATCCAATGTAAGTTGCTTGATTTGCCACGATTATACCAGCATTTTTAAGTCCAATAAAAGCTATAAATAAACCTATTCCTCCACTTACTGCATATTTTAAAGACATAGGTATAGCATCGACAATCATTTCCCGTATTCCAAACAAAGTAATCAAAATAAATATAATTCCTGAAAAGAAAACTGCAGCCAAAGCCTGTTGCCAGGTATAACCCATTGTCAAAACAACAGTATAGGTAAAAAAAGCGTTAAGTCCCATACCTGGAGCCTGTGCAAATGGGTAATTAGCATAAAAAGCCATCATGAAAGTTCCAATAGCTGCTGAAAGACAAGTAGCTACAAATACCGCTCCTGCGTCCATCCCTGCTTCTTTTAGTATAATGGGATTCACAAACATAATATAAGCCATTGTTATAAATGTGGTAATCCCAGCTAATATCTCTGTTTTTACATTGGTATTATAGTTTTCTAACCTCCATATCCTATTTGCTAGATTTTCTAAAGAATTTTTGTTCCTCACTTTACTCACCTTTTCCATCATAATCCTCCTGTTCTATATTATTTTGCAACTTCTACGACAATTTAAAACAAATAAGCCCGCAAAGAATAGATTTCGCAAATTAAACACGAGTGAAACCTATCCTTCCGGGCTTTTGTCCCTAAGGTGTGGTATATAAAAATATACCTGTACCGCTCGGTCCGAACACCTATAAATAGGCTGGAACCCTAGGTACACTTTCACTCATAGTCGAACAATTTACGGTTGTTCGGTAGAGACTCTCGAGCCATATTCTCGAGATTATATGAGTGCTTTTTATTCAATTGTCACACTTATATCTTATCAACTTTTTTAATATTAGTCAACCTTATTTGCGAATTTTTTTATAAAAAACTAAATTAATGTTCGGATTTTTATTCCCATTCAATTGTTAAAGTTTTATTCGTCGTTATTCCTATTGTTTTCTGCTATTTCTATTATTCATATTATCAAAATTATTGCCATTTTTATAGTTTAAAAAATTTTTTGCTGCCATTTTGCTACCACGGTTTATGCTTAAATACAGTTTAAATTATGAACTCCCTCCGGTACCATTGGTGAAGATCCTCTGTGGTATTTATCTTGGCCGCCAGCGTCTGCCCTCCTTCGACCAGCTTGTAATATTTGCGCTTGAACTCTTCAATAGTTAATACCTTGAACTGCCATTCTCCCGGCATGTATCCTTCAGATATGAAGGCAAATCCCTTCTCGGTCTCCTCTATAATCTTTCCCGGGATCTCATGGCCTCTATTGGTATCAAAATAGCGGAGGTTCCCTTTGTGCATGTGTACATCAAGAGCTATGCCGGTGAAGCTTTCCTCATCCGGAAGCTTGTATATATAAACGGCTTGTCTATCCATGATCTTTGTTACCTCCTTTTCCTGAAAATAAGCACTTTGCACCGTATTGGCACTGTGCTATTACTGTGCTTTTATTGTGCCTTTCCGGTGCTCATTAAGTGCCCTGTATTTTGCTATTATACTACATCATAAACCTGATTAAAATACCTATTGAAGCTCTGGCGCTGGTATTTGGCTGCAACTTCTATAAAGCTGCGGGTTCCTGTATTTATTAAAGTTATTTACCTGAATGTAATTGCTGCCGTTTACGCTGTATCGCATGATAAAGCATCTATCGTGCAGGCTCTGCAGCATTTCATCAACCTGGCCGGCGCTCACGTCGTCATATCCCATTATAACCTTCTTAATCTTCCTGGGATTGTCCTCCATGCGTCCCTTATCATCGACCATGGTCCAGAGGCCTGCAAATAATAACCTGGTTAATGGCGGGAGCTCTCCCATGGCATCATTGTCAAAAATGAGGTTCTTTATATTGCACATTTGCTCCATCTGCCTTTGAAAAACCTGTGATATATACGCTTTGTTCATCTCGTTGGCCTCCTCTTCAATTATTAAGCCGTTATTTTGATGGTATCGACGTCTCCAGTAATTAGTCTTATCAGCTGCGCGCCCGCTCTGATTCCATCGATATAGCCCTGGTCATACACAGAAGTTGTAAGGTTACTTACCATATCCTCTGCTGCAGCTTTGCCTATTCTGTCTGCCAATGACGATATGATTTCCTCTTTGAGCAGTTCGATGTCTTCCTGCAGATCTGCAGCTGATATGCTTCCAGTGTTGTTCTCATCCTGTAAAAATGCGGCTAATTGATAAATGTTCTTTTTCATCCTTCATTCCTCCTCGTTTATTATTCGTTCCGGAGCGGGCACCAAGGCGGGCTGGTCCTTGCATACCTTCCTGGTATGTGCTTGCCTGCCTTCATGCAATCGTGACGGCTCCCTCGCTTCCCTTCCGGGGTTATTTTGCAGTGCTCACACTTCTTGCAGTGCGGGATTGGTTTATCATCCGGCCGTATCAGTCCTGCAGGGAACTCCTGTATTAAATCCCTGCCCCAGACTTTCTCCAGCTCTTTGCTGCTATTCATAAAGACCGGAATTTCGGCAGCTCTGGCTGCAGTGACGATTGTCTCTATCCATTCCCGCTTCGGTTTTACTTTGTCCCGCCTGTTGCCGGTCTCGGCTCCGATAATGATCCAGTCCATGAAGTCTGTGTCTCTTATGTCTATCTCCTCCAGGAGCGGTTCTATATTGATGAATTGTTTATGCTGCTTCCTGGGGAGAAATACTATCCGATCAAGGTCAGTGTTCCTGGTGATGGTCGTCCCGTACCAAAAGTTTCCGGAGCGTGGAAGTAGTCCTATGGAGCTCATCTGTTCATATCTTTGCGGGTATCTCGTCATAAAAAGGTAATTATGCCATGGCGCTGCTTCACAGGCCCTGAATACTTCCTCTATCCAAATATCCGGTATCCAAGGTCCGAACAGATCCCCCAAGCTGCAAACGAAAATGTTCGCTGGTTTCTTCTTTTGCGCCGGCATGGCCAGGCGGTATTTGTGCATAATCGGTTCAAATCCTACCGGGTCCGGTATAACCTTGCCTGTCTGGTTTTTGAATGGGTTATCCAGGATATAAAGTCCGTTTTCATCCTTCCGGAGCTGGCTGGATCCTTTGTTGATCCTCACGTCTCCGGAGAAGCGCTTTGCCTGTTTCGCCGCGTAGCAGTATGAGCATCCGTGCCGGCAACCGGTAACCGGGTTCCAGGTGAAGCCACACCACTCGATCTTTGATTTGTTCATCATCTGTTTATTCCTCCCTTCCTGGTATTAGTCGGTGATAGGTAAAAGGTAAAAGGTAATAGGTTAAAGGTAATAGGCCCGGCTTGTACTGTGCTTTTCTCATACTTGCATGAGGCTAATCTGGTGCTTTTTGAAAGTCCTTGATTTTGTTAGGTTTCCAATAGGCGCCGGTGTAATGTCCATATGTTGCTGCTTTGCGATAGCTGCAGCTTCTTTTCTCATTGACTCGGCTTCCTCCGGTGTCCTGGCTGTGATCATGATGGTGATTACTCCTGACTTAAGTTCTCGTGCTACATATACCGGTGTTTCGTCCTCGTCAATCGTGATTATGTACCTTACCTTTGGCTGCTTTGTAATAGCTGATTGCAAACTTACTATTTTGGCCATGTCTTTTTACCTCCTATATCAATTTATGTGGTTGGGTCGTCCCCTTAAGGTATGCTTCTTATGCCTGCTCTTGGTTGGTTATCCACCCGCGCCGCGTGGAGGCAGCAGGCTTGCGGGCTTGGCACCTGTTAAGGTGCCGTTTGTGGTTGGGTTGTCTCTGCTGATCCAGTTTTCTTTTGCCTGTAGGCTTCCGGTGCTGGCTTTATGTTAGTTATAAATTGAACTATTGGAGCGGGTCTGGTATAATCTTAGTACAAGACCGCTCCGGTTGGTCTGTGCGAAGCTCTTTACATCAAACTTTTAGTCGGGTGCTGATGTAAGGGGCTTTTCTTATGCCACCGTGAAGCGGCGGGTTTCCGTTTCCTTCATGTATTGCTTATATAGCTCGGCGTGTGTAGCCTTAAATGCTGCTGTATCAAAGCGGCTACTTTTTACAACCTTCCAACGGATCTTGAAAACATCAACAACCATTTCATCAACTCCTCTGGCGCTCATCTCAGCTTTAATTGCATCCTGAATACTATTTATCTCTGCCTGAAGCTCTTCTGCCATTGCCTGAAGCTCCTTAAGTTCTCTAACTTTGCTTACTAATTCGTTTGTACTCATGTAATCACTCCCTTTAATTATTTCTGTTTATAATATAAACGATATTGTTTATGGTGTCAATGGCTAATTTAACGTTTCTCAATAAAAGAGAAATATTATCGTTGATTTATTAAATAAATTCGTTTATAATGAGAATATCGAAAGGAGTGGTTGTATGTCAGTGTCTGAACAGCTGAAAATTCTATGTGTAAAGCTTGGAATAAGTGTCTCCGAGCTTGGAAGAATATCCGGAAAAAGTCCGCAAGCCTTCAGCCAGAAAATGAAGCGGGAAAGTTTCACTGTAGATGAATTAAAGAAAATTGCCGAAGCTGCCGGATGTAAATACGAGGGCTCTTTTATACTGCCATCTGGCGAGAAGGTCACATACTAAAAAAAGGAGGTTGTCAAATTGTCCAATAATGATATATGCAAGTGCATAGCCTGTGGTAAACGCTTCTCTGTAACCATATCAAATGCAGGATATCCCGGCGGGAAAGAACGAGAAAGCATAAATTGTCCCTGGTGTGGTGCTGAAAATGGCAGCGAAGTAACAAGCGGCATTATTACCACACGGAAAGTAATTTCGGAGGACGGTGTTAATCAATGACTTTATATGAAAAAATCGACCGCTACAAGCTGGCCATTGATGAAAAGCGTCCCTTTGAAGGTCATTTGCTTCATGAAATTAAAAACTACTACCGCATAGGCCTTACATGGTCCAGCAATGCTCTTGAAGGAAACACTCTCACTTTAAGTGAAACAAAAATCCTCCTGGAAGATGGGTTGACTGTCGGAGGGAAGCCTCTTCGAGATATCTTCGAAGCCCTGGGACATGCAAAGGCTTATGATTTCATGTTTACATTGCTTAATAGTTACCAAATAACAGAAGAAGACGCCCTTACAATGCACCGAATGTTCTATACAGGTATTGATGCCGAGGAAGCGGGAAAATACCGCGATCGCCCGGTCTTTATAACCGGTTCAAAATATGAAGTATGCCCAGTAGAACGGATAGAAGAGGAAATGAAAAACTTATTTCAGTGGGCATGCTCCGCGCGTAACAAATACCATCCGGTCCAATTTGCCGCCCAGCTGCATAAGCGGTTTGTATTTATTCATCCTTTCATAGATGGAAACGGGAGAGTTGCCCGGTTGCTTATGAATACAGCGCTTATTCAAGATGGTTATATGCTGGCCATAATTCCACCGGTCTTGCGACATGAGTATATTAGCTTACTGGAGCGGGCTCATGAAGATGATCAACCTTTTATGGACTTTATTGCCGAACGCGTTCTTGAGTCTGAAAAGGAAATTATGAGGTTATTGAATATTCCTTTTCCTCATCTGCCCTAAAATAAAATAAGAGCGGTATTTGTCCGTTAAGATTCCGCTCAAAATATACCCAGTGGTAATACTTAAGCCATTCCGCGTTTATATAAAAAAGAGAGCCTCTACCGGGATAAAGTCCTGGAGGCTCTCTTTGTGTTTCTGGTGTAGCTTTGATGCCTTTGTTCTATTGTATGACATGGAAGAGCTATGGCCACTAATATTCACTTGGGAAGAGGATTGTTGTCGCAGATCTATCCCATTCGGTAATAATCCAGATCTTTCCCTTGCTGGTCTCATATGCGGCCAGTATTCGCTCGCCTGTCCTGGCTGCCAGATCATTCAGATCTTTATCCTCTTGGCAAAGGTCTCCCCAGTCATTTTTCCGGTACCGGTTAAAGGCTGCCATGACTTCTTGAGCAAATGCCGGGTTTTCCTTCATTTTATCAGCTACACCTCTGGTTGCGAGTATCGTTCCATATTCCATGGGTTTTCTCCCCTTGCTTTAGTTTGAATTCATGTTAATGCAATCAGCTCCCATGGTTAAGGCATACCAGGTGGGTAACATTCAGGACCAGCTCCAAATACGTTGGCGTATTTATTAACGTTCAGCGGACGAGGAGGTGGTTATCCTGATCATTGCTATTAATTACACCGTAGAATATGACGAGACTCGCAAGGTTTATAAGATCCGGAATAAAGATGCTCCATTTTGCCCTGACTGCGGCCAGCTGCTCTCCGGATATGATACAAGAGCTCGCCATGTCGTTGATAGCTCCGGCCAGATCTGCTGGTACCGGTTGCGCCGGCTAAAGTGTCCAAGCTGCGTAAAACTGCATCTTGAGCTTCCGGATTTTATGGCTCCTAAAAAGCATTATGAAGCCAGTCTTATAAAAGATGTTATGGCTGGCCGATCGGATTCATGCCCGGCAGATGATTCGACGATCCGAAGATGGAAAAAAGGAAAATACCCACCCAGTTTGCCTTAATAATCTGGAGCTTCTGTAGTATTTTTGTAGACAAGCCAGCTGAAAGGAGTGATAAATCATTGAAAACAGAAACGTAAAAAAGATAACTATGTCAATCGGTATAACTTTAGCTTTGTTTGTAGCTGCAGCAATCGGTTACAATTTCAATGATGCGCTCAAGTCCAAACCCGATGACTCTGTGCAGACACTCTCCGATGTCGACATATCATCGAATAACAGCGGTGCCTCCGGTATGATAGCAATCCCGGGATATGATCATATAGTTATGAAAGCAGGTCAAAAGGTTCAAAATATCGAGCTCGGTAACCCAAAACAAAATAATTGTTATATGAGAATTGCAATTATGCTCCCCGATGGAACGCAGCTTTATGAGTCCGGTTTGCTTGCGCCCGGGCAAGTCCTTAACTCTATTGAGCTCTCTCAAGAGCTTAAACCCGGAATGTACGAAGGTGCCATCTTAAGTTATTCATGCTATGGCATGAAAGAAATCAAAGAATTGAACGGTGCCAAAACTATTTTTAAATTGGAGGTTAAGCCATGATAAAAAGAATATTCTCTTTTCTGCTTGCAGCCATACTGGTTTGCAGTATATCGCCAATGGATGCTTTTGCAAACCAGACATCTGCAAATACAACGATATCGTACACCTATTCGCCCGAGTATACAATCAATATCCCTGCCTCTATATCTATCAATGATAGCGAGGGATTCACATTCTCGGCTAATAAAATGGACATAGGAAGCGGTAAAAATGTTAAGATTACGATTGATGGTGCAGCTACATACGAAAACGGTGGCAATTTTTATTTATACAAAGATAAAGGGACTGCAAACGAACAAAGAATATCTTGCAGAATTCTGCGTGGATTGCCTACCAGTAGCTCTTTTGAGGATATAACTGGTTTGAGTGAAGTAGTTGCAACATTTGCTGATGGCAGCACAAATCCGAAGGCATATGGCGCGCTGAAATTCAAGCCCCAAATTACTAGTTCTACATCATACGGTACGTACATAGGTACGGTTTATTTCAAGATCGAGCTCATCGATGTATAAAAACTATCTTTTTAAATATTCACAGCACAGCCCTGAAAAACAGGGCTTTTTTATTGCTCTTTAACTACCATGAATAATCAAAAGCATTTTAAGCGCGTATTTTCCCTTTATTTTGAATTTTAACGCCAAGACGGGTATTTACCTTACCCGCTTTAAATTCGTTCCGTACAAGTCAAATCTGGCCTTTTCTCGCCTGCATTTTCGATATGGACATGTCCGTCCAAACAAGTAAAGCAAAAGAGCGGATTTTATTCCGCCCTTTTACTTTTAAGGTTAAACCTAATACGGCTCTTTGAAGATTCGGCGAATACGAGGCATTGCTCTTTCGATAATAGGGTCTTCAAATGGTCTTGGAGCCATTCTATCGGTTCCCTCTTCGAGATATGGAGCATACTTTACATTGGTAGTAATTGCCGGTTTTATTGTTACGGTCTTGCCTATTCGCTCGGATGCGGTTTGCGGTCTCCAGCTTAAGCGCAGGTTCCCGCTACGGTTCGCAGGCGGTTCCCCTGGTGCTGAAGCTCTGTATAATTGTCCACCTCGCAATTTATGGCCATAATCTTTAAGCAAATTCTTCGTTTGCTTTGTCATTCTGCTTCCGTATGTGCCAGGCTTTTTATAAACCTTTCCAGAGCGCTCTCCCCGGAGGACAGTCAATGCTGAATTCCTGAGCTCGTTGGCTGCACGGAATGCCCTTGATTTAGCCTGATAGGTTATTTCCTCCACTATTTCATTAACAGTACCCTCTAAATCGATTTTCAAGCTTCAGCTCCTCCTTTCACCGGCATATTAGCGAATATGCGAGCCAGTCTCTCTGCCAGCTCGTCTCCTATGTCGTCGGTCATTTCGCGGATGTAGGCCTTCAGGACAGCCAGTACCTTGTTTTCATCGGTGGCGTCTCCGGAGCCTTCAATCGTGAATTTAGGCTCTGCCTTGACTTCCACCTTGATGGTGATGTTCTGGCCGGCTTTTCCGGTTGCGGACGCCACTGGGATTTCCTCCGGTTCCTCGCCTACTATTCCGCCGTCTTCGTAGGCCCTGACTCCGAGAAGTTCACCGGTCCGCTGCCATAAATCAAGGCCTCTTTGTCTCTTGCTTGGGCTTAACGGGATAAGGCTTTCGGCTCCGTCCTCGGCCACGATGCCCATGTGCGGTTTTGTCATAATTCCGCCGTATGCATGTTCGAGGATACTGCCTTTGCCCTTGCTGGTTGTCAGGCCGGTTTCCTTTGAGCCTTTTTGGCCCAGGTCTCCGATCCATTCGCCAATGCCGCCGAGCTTCTCGCCTACCCATTCCCATGCTTTGGTTGCTCCGTTCTTGATGGGCTCCCATACGTTATTTGAGAACCAGTCGGATACTCCGGACCAGGCCTCGCTTATGGCGTTCTTTGCCGCTGTGAACTGATCTCCCAGCCATGCTCCGGCTGTCAGTGCTGCGCTTTTTACCGGCTGCCATACCGTTTCATCAAACCAGGTGCTTACAGTTCCCCATGTCTCGCTTACCCAGGCCTTGGCCTCGCTCCATCTTTCGCTTACCCACTGACCTGCCGCCTGGGCTCCTGTTTTGACCGGGGTCCATATGCTCTCTTCAAACCATGTTGAAAAGTCGGACCAGCGTTCGCCTATCCATGTCCTTGCCTCGTTCCAGCGGTCACTTACCCATTGGCCGGCTGCCTGCGCTGCATTGCTTACTGGGGTCCATATGGATTCGTCAAACCAGGAAGAAAAATCAGACCATCTGTCTCCGATCCACGTCCTGGCTTCATCCCATCTCTGGCTTACCCATTCACCTGCAGCTTGTGCCGCGTCTTTTACCGGGGTCCATACCGAAGTGTCGAACCAGTCGCTGAAGCTACTCCATTTGTTGCTTATCCAGTCTCCTGCTGCGTTCCACTTCTCGGCCACCCAGGATCCGGCGTTTGAAGCTCCGGTTTTGATGGAGTCCCATGTGTTACTTGCCCATTGCTTGGTGTTTTCCCAGAACTTTGTCAGAGCTCCGTCTTTGTCTGTCGCGTCCGATAGGGCTTTTCCTGCTTTATCTCCGGTGAAAAGTGCGGCAGCTCCACCGATTCCCGCTCCTATAAGCGCTCCTGGTACCGCACCTATGCCTCCAAATAAAGCGCCAATGGCAGCGCCTGCAGCAGCTCCCGCGCCGACCATGCCAGCCTTGGTCCCTGCTGTTACATATTCATCTTTAGCAGCTTTGCTATTGCCGGCCTTGCTCGCTTTTATTCCCTGGTAAACATCAATACCAGCTGATCCAAGTCCAAGAATGCCGCCGATAATTCCAGCAATCGAGGCACCTCCGACCGCTGCAGCTCCGCTAGCAGTTGTTGCACCGCTGCCGAGTGCTACTCCTAACTTGGCCAGGCCTGTTGTTAACGCACCTCCTGACGCTACATATGTGCCATTAGCAAGCTTCACAGTATTTATTGCCTTTCCTGCCGCTCCGGCGGCGCCCGGTAAAGCAAGAGGCGATCCTCCTCCAGGAAGCTTTGGTATTGTCGCAGGTCCTCCTCCAGGTAAGCTTGGAATGTTGTTTATGATTTTGCCCCCGCTTCCGCCTCCTCCAATCGTTGGGCCATTGATGTAAACTACAGAGGCCGTAACGGCCATAGTGGAAGTTATGAAACTGTCAGGGACAAGAGATCCTGTTGCTGCCGGTACTCCATCCTTGCTCCCTTTCCCAAGGAGATTAATTAAACCCTTGCCGCCTTTGCCTAACAGCTTGAAAATTCCAAGCTTTTGAAGCGCCAATGCTATTGCGCCGGCAGACAGCCAGGATGTACTGGTTGGTTTCTCTCCTCCTGGGAGCAGCGTTCCTGCGTCCTTGAATACACCTTTTATGGCGTTTAAGATCGCCTCGCCTACCTTCTCGCCATCAAATCCTTTTTGGAAACCTTCAGCGAATGAAGCTCCTATGCTGGTTCCTTCCTCTACGGCACCTTTTGCGTCTATTCCGAGTATGGCCAGCAATCCTGCGGAGAGCGCAGTTCCTATTCCTTCACCGATTTTGCTGGCTTTGTCTGCAAGCCAGGCCTTGCCGGTTGAATTCCACCATTCGTTGAACGGCTGCGCTATGATCTTGTCCCAGGCTATCTTCAGCTTTTCTCCGAAGTTTTTCGCGTCCTTCCATTCCTGGGAGTTAACCATGCGTTGTATGCTGTTTCTTAAATCGTCCACTCTGGCCATTACCCACTTGGAAATATTTGCTCCGGCTTTCTTCCAGGCCTCTCCCCATTGAGCGATGATATCCTGGTTCTCGTCTATCCAGGTGGTGAGTTTTTCAAGTCCTGGTTTAATTCCTGCCCATAGGCCTTCTCCCCATTGTCTTAACAGGGAGTTTTGAAGCGTGTCTTTCAGGGTTGAAATCATGCCTTTGGCCGTCCTGGATTGATTGTCCATCATGCCGCCGAAGCGCTTTTCCATGCCTCGCAGCAATGCGTCTATTACCTTCGAGGCCTCTATACTCTCTTTACCGATGTTTGCGATCTGTTCTCCGGTTAGGCCGAGCTCTTCTTGCAGTATTTGGTTGGCTGGTACACCAAGCTCCTGAAGCTGCAGGAGTTCCTCTGCCTGTGCTCGTCCTTTCGCTCTCATCTGGCCGAGTGCTCTCGTTATACGGTCTATTCCTTCAGAACCGGCTCCCAGGCCGCTGGCCGTGTCGCCTATGGTCTTTAACATATCGAGCACTTTGTCTGCTTCAAAACCGAAGGCCATCAGCAGCTTACTACTGTTGATCAGTTCCGGAAATTCGAACGGTGTTTTGTTCGCGAACTGTGACGCTTCCTTCAGGAATTTTTCTGCCTTCTCGGCGCTTTTTAGCATGGTTTCAAATGCGATCTGTGTCTGCTCGAAATCGCCGGCGATTTCCATCGGTTTATAAATGCCGGCAAATGCACCGGTCGCACCGAGTATGGCGCCTTGTATGGACGTCGCGAAGTTCCATAGGGCCCTTAACGGTGCCGTGGCCAGGTCGATTACTTTCATCGTGAAGCTAAACGTCTTACCCGCTATGCTGCGAGCTTTAGATGAAACAGTACCGACTATACTTGAAGCTCTATCTAAAGCCTCAAGGATGATCTGGTATCGGGTTTTATTCATCTGTTCCAGCCGTTCCTGGGTCCTTTGACTTGCTTTATCAAAGGCATTCAGCTTATTTTTAGCCTGGGACACTCCGGGATCTGTGTTATCCTTGATGCTTATTGGTATCTCAATTCGAAAAGGTTCAGCCATTCTCTTTTCCTCCTTTCTGCAGTATTTTTTTATTGGATGAACTTTAGGAGGGAGGTCCTCTAACGCAGCAAAGAAAGTTGCTGACTAATGCACTTATATAGCCTTTTCCCTTTAACTTTCCGCTTTTCACGTTATCCCTCCTTTCTGCTTATAGCTTCCCGGACTATTCCTCCGAGCTGTTTTCTGGCTTGATTTCATTCAAGCAAAAGTCCAAAATGTCGCATATTTGCTTTAGTGCAGCGGCTATATATCCTTCGTTCATTGGGCTGCCTATCTGAATGCTGTTAATGAACTCTTTGGCTTCTTTTAGCTTGTCCAAGCTTTTTTCATATGGCGTCTTTTCAGCAGCCTTCCTCGCTGCAGCTTCCCTCTCCTCTTGCTGCCGTTTGAGCTCCTGGCGCTGTTTTAGCTTTTCGATGTACTTGGCTCTTTCCTCATTTCTAAACTCTGCAGTAGGGAACATCACTCTCACCTCCTCCCAAATTCTTCAGTTAGTTTTTTTGTTATTGCCTCCTGGAGTTTAGCTTTTATAAAATCCGGACTTTCCTCTTCCGGAAGCAACTCAATCCCACCGATACCATATAAAATAACCGTCAGGTCCTTTACGCCTCTGTCTATGTCCTTATATACGGTCCTTCGGTCAATGTTAAATAATTTCATCAATTGTTTATCTGTCAAAGGGCGGCTTGAAAAATAGTAATATAACAACACATTGTAAATTCTGGCCTTTTCTTCTCTTATGGCCAAGCTCTTATATTTCTGCATTGCCTCCACAAGGATTTTTCTCTCTTCGGGGCTTGACTTTTTATATTTAAATCGATTCAAAGCTCGCCTGACAGTTTCATAACGCTTCTTTATAGTCATTTTTGAGCAATCTTCCAGCTCAATGAATTTTGTGATACTAACCTCCATAATTCCCCCTCCTTTTCTTATATGGGTTCAAGCCCGCTATCCCCCAATAGAACGATTAATTTTTCCGGATCAAGGTAGCTTGGCTGTTTATTGTTCCAGTTATAGGCCTTTCTTAATTCTCTTATAGCCTTTGAGCGTCGTAATTGGTTAAAAGCAGCATCTCTCGCTGAAATAACTGATCCGCGTTCCCATCCTAACTCCTGGGCGAGTGCCTCTATTGTCTTTTCATAATAGAAAATGCCATATATCACACATTGCTCACGGGGAGGAAGCCTTTCTATTTCTTGTCGGACTATTATTTGCATATCATTTAGCTCGCAATAGCTGTATGTATCTGCAGTAGGATCCTCTATCGTATCGCCCAAAGTAAACGATTCATCATCTGACAATGGTGTCTCAAGTGAAATAGTTTCTACGTGTTTTTTTCTGAACCCTAACTCCTCAAGACAAACCTTTTGCACGCAATATCCCAAATATGAGGTAAATTTTAGGCCTTTTTCAGGTGTAAAATATTTCACCGCTTCTAAAACAACAAAATAGCCGCACTGCAGCAAATCATCTGGTTCCACTAAACTTTTTTTACATAGGGGGAAGTAGTGTTCTATTAGCTTGTAGAGTAGAGGTCTTACCGCCAAATATAATTTATTCAAGCTTTCAATATCTCCATGCGCGGCCATGGTTGCCAACTCCTCATTTGTCACTTGTAATAACCCCCTCTCCGTGATAGAATATTAAAAAAGATTGTGGATATTGGGCTAAAACGGAGCGGGAGCTGTTTTAAATGCTCTCGTTTTTATTTTTGCTTGTTAGCAACCATAGTCTTATTTCCCCTTTATTGATCGTGAATATAAATCAAGAACTTCGGCTCTCTTGAAACCTGCAAGGGCATCCCTCTTACCTTCGTTTCCCGGCGGGCTGACCGCTGGTTGCTGGTTATACCCGTCAAAATGCTTGCTATTGACTCCATTTATCGGTCCCTCCTCGTATTCATCATCCCATCGTCCCTGGTTCAGCCAGGTTGTTGGGTTCGGAATAAATCTGCCGTTTTCCCTTTGCCATTGCTCCGTTGCTTTAGCTTTACTTATGGCCGTCATGATTTTGTCAAACAGTTCCGCATCCGGCTTTACCTTTTTCCAGGCCGCCCAGGCCGCTTTCTTGCCTACCTTCTTTGGATAAGCCGCCCAGAACTCGTCAAACCTTCTTTCAACCAGGGTCTTGGAGGGCTGTTCGCAGGTTTCTTTTCCTGCTGCCATTCCGGCCATTTTTACCTCTTCAACCGTTAGGCTCTCGCCTGATCGAATATCTTTTTGTTCTGGGCCACTATCAGCATCAGTCGAAGTAATTACTGTTTTCTCTTCTTTACTTTCTTTTTTACTGTTCTTTTCTTTGCTTTGGGGATTAATGTCAGCATTATTACCGCTTGAATGGGGGTTATTGTTGACAATAACTAAGTTTTTGAATGCATTAACTTCCTCATCATCTAAAAGCAAGTATGCCGAGCTTATCTGAACTCTTTGTCTTCTATCTGCTGCCTTCAAATATCGCCTTTGGATACCGCGCGAAGTCAATACCTTGTGCTTTTCATATATGGATTTATCAAAGATGCCCCATTTTAAGCAATCGTTTATGATTTCATTAATTACATTAATGTCTACATTAACCCGCCTTGCAAATAGTAACTGTTCTTTCTCTGTCCATTCATAAAAATAACTGTTTTTATAAATTTTCATGAACAGCCTGATCACTACTCCAAAGCCTATTAATCCGTATCTTGCTTCAATAAGGGCTATTTTGTCGTCTTGATCCATATCCACATCGAGTGGGAAGTAATCTAATCCTTCTTTTTGAGGTCGGGCCATGCTCGCACCTCCAATCCTGGAGCTATTAATATGCTATCCATTTCCCTACCTCCCGCTTGACTGCTCTACAATAGTGAACAGCTCTTCAAATGGCAGGTTAAAGAAATCGCATATTGCTTTAGCTGTTCTCGGGCTTGTACCTTTTGCCTGTTCTACCCGAACAATGACAGAATGATTTACTCCAAGTTTTTTCGCCAGATCGGTTTTACTCAATCCGCGCTTTACCCTCTCCGTCTTTAATAATTTTGTATTTGCCACAATCATGGCATTTTGGCCTCCTTTACTTAAATATTGCCACATTTATAAGCACATATTATCACACTGCTCGTCTTTAGTCAATGGAATTTTGTTGACAAAAGTGTCACGTTGTATTATACTGAACACATCAGGTCACGTTTACACACAGAACGGAGGATATCAATGATAGATAAAATGCTCCTAAAACTTCGTGAAGAAATGGGAATATCACAAGAAATGGCTGCAAAAAGCTTGAATGTTTCCCGCTCCGCTCTTGGATATTATGAAAGGGGTGAGCGCCAGCCTGATGCTTCGTTTATTATCAAAGCCGCAGATTTTTTTGGTGTTACAGCGGACTATCTCCTGGGCAGATCGGACTATCGTTCAGTAGAAAATCAGGCAATAGCAAATACATTTGAACTTCCATTATCTGATAAGGCAATCGTTTTTTTGAAGTCCGTTCCGCCTGAGCTTCAGCCTACCCTTGACTTGTTACTCTCGGATCCAAACTTCGAGAACTTTCTGCTTGAAGTAATGACTTATATATATTCCGTGAAACATGGAGAAAGCTCGGAAAGTGTTGATATTATAAGCTATAAACTAAACCAGGAAATAAACAAGGCCGGCAGCTCCTATACTCCTCCGGAAATCGCAAAAATCATAAGTAGACTGCTTCCACGTCTGCAGCAAGCAAAAGTAATCGAAGCATTGGAGCGGCTTATTAATTCCATGGCAGAGCATGACAAGAGAGATTAATATATAAATCCAATTAAAAATAGTCCCGGCCTTAAGCGGCTGGGATTTTATGAAGGGAGGAGAAGTTATGGCTTCTATAAATGTTAACTGCAAATGTGGCAATCAATTTGTTACAGAAGAACCCACAGCGGATTCCGGTTTTACTGTCGAATGCCCTACTTGCGGTACCCGGCTCCGGATAAAGCCTCCAGGAATTTCCCGTAAACAGTTCAAACAGGCTACAGCTCCATCTGCTGCGGACCAAGTGGCCAATCGTATCAAAAAGTATGAAACAGTATCGGGCATCCTCTGGTTAATAATTGGTGTGGTCCAACTGGTACTTGTGTGGACTGCAGCTGCCGGTGTATGGAATATCATTAATGCGATTATGAGGCTGCGCTCTGTAAAGAGCATATACGCCGGCAATCCTGCGATCGTGCCCTGGTATGACAGCCGGCGCAATTGGTTAATTGCTTTTGCAATTGTGAACCTCGTCCTGGGAGGTGTGATTGGTGTTTTCTTGGTCGCATTCGATTGGTGGATGAGAGACTATGTTTTAAGGAATAGGACAGTATTTGAAGGGGCCCCCTCTCAATCGGCTTGATAAGATTTGCCCTGATGATATGCTACTGACTTTTTAGGAAGGGAGGCGGTTTGTTGCCAGTTTACAAAGATGAAGAGAGAAAAACGTGGTATGTCTGGTTCCGCTATAAAGACTGGGCCGGTGTCGTGCGTCAGCACAAAAAGAGAGGCTTTCAGAAGAGATCCGAAGCTGTCCAGTACGAGCGAGACTTTCTAAAAAAGCAAAGCGGCAGCTGTGACATGAGCTTCGGTTCTATGGTGGAGCTATACATGGAAGATTGTAAATCGCGGCTCCGCTCCACGACATACGAAAGTAAGAAGTACCTCATTGAGTCTAAAATACTTCCAACTTTTAAAGATTTACCTGTAAATGCTATAACAGCCGCTACGGTACGCAAATGGCAGAATGAGCTCCTGGATGATGACGCCGAGTATTCTCCAACATACCTCAAGACGATAAATAATCAGCTTTCGGCCATTTTCAATTTTGCCAAGCGCTATTATGGACTGAGTACCAATCCTGCAGCTGTCGCTGGATCTATCGGTAAAAAGAACGCCGAGGCTATGCAGTTCTGGACAAAAGATGAATTTCAGCTTTTTGTTGAAGCTGTTTCAGATAAGCCTGCATCGTATGCTATTTTTAACACCTTATTCTGGACCGGTATGCGCTCCGGAGAGCTCCTGGCCCTTACTCTGAATGATGTAAATTTTGAAGCTAAAACGATAAGCATAACAAAGAGCTACGCCAGGATCGGAGGAGAGGATGTGATCTCTCCTCCAAAAACTCCAAAGAGCCGCCGGGTAATAACTGTACCGGATTTCCTCCTGGATATCCTGAAGGATTACGCTGGCCGCCTGGTGGACTATGAGCCTTCGGACCGCCTTTTTGAATATACAAAGCACTACCTTCAAAGTGAAATGGACCGCGGTTGCAAGAAATCAGGGGTAAAAAAGATACGTGTTCATGACATCCGTCATTCCCACGCATCGTTATTGATTGAACTTGGTTTTTCCCCGCTGCTGATATCAGAGCGTCTTGGCCATGAAAATGTGGAGACCACTCTGGAAATATATGCCCACTTATACCCCAATAAGCACGGGGAAGTTTCCAGTAAACTGAACGAGTTATTTTCTCCTAATATTTGCCAAAAATCAGATAAAAATCCGGGTATTTTAGAATAATGCTTCCAAACTGCTACCACGAGCAAAAATTAAGCCTCTGAAACCCTTTATTTTACTGGGTTCAGAGGCATTTTAACGTCTATTCCCACTCTATAGTAGCAGGCGGTTTAGAAGTAATGTCGTAAAGTACTCGATTTATTCCCGGAACTTCATTAGTAATACTAGTAGATATACTTTCTAAAATTTCATAAGGAAGCTTTGTCCAATCTGCTGTCATTCCGTCGTAGCTATCTACTACCCTCAAAATTATGGCATAGGCGTAAGTTCTCTCATCTCCCATAACTCCAACACTTTTTATACCAGGCAAAATCGCGAAAGATTGCCATACTTTATTGTACCAGCCAAACTTTTTCATTTCTCTTAAAACTATACTGTCAGCTTGTCTCAAAATTTCCAACTTCTCTTCTGTAACCTCACCAAGGATTCGAACTGCTAATCCTGGTCCAGGGAAAGGTTGCCTATACAATATTTCCTCGGGGATTCCCAATTCTTTTCCTACTTGCCTTACTTCGTCTTTAAAAAGCATCCTCAAAGGTTCAATAAGTTCAAAACCTATATCTTCAGGCAAACCTCCAACATTGTGGTGACTTTTAATAGTAGAAGACACGCCATTGCCACTTTCTATTACATCAGGATACAAAGTACCCTGCACCAAAAATTTCACATCTCCTATCTTTAAAGCTTCTTCTTTAAAAACTTCTATAAAAACATTACCAATAATTTTTCTCTTTTCTTCTGGATCCGTAACTCCCTTAAGTCGTGACAAAAATCTATCCTTTGCATCTACCCGGATTATGTTCATGTCATAATTTTTTCTAAAAGTTTCAATAACCATATCTCCTTCGTTTTTCCTTAAAAGCCCTGTATCAACAAAAATGCACACCAATTGGTCGTGAATGGCTCTGTCTACTAAAACAGCAGCCACTGAAGAATCTACACCACCAGACAGAGCACATACAGCTTTGTGTTTTCCTACTTTCGCTTTTATTTCCTTTACTGTCTGCTCAATCAAAGAATCCATTGTCCAATCTGCCGCGCAATCACATACTTCAAAAAGGAAATTTCTTATAATCTCTGTTCCTCTATGAGTGTGTGAAACTTCAGGATGGAATTGAACCGCATACAATTTCTTTTCTACATTCGCAATCGCTGCGATAGGACAATTGTCAGTAGAGGCTACTACCTTAAAATCTGGAGGAGGAAGTTCTATGTGGTCAGTATGGCTCATCCAAACAACAGTGTCTCTTTCTATCCCTTTAAACAAAGGAATAGTATTATTTAAGACAATTTCTGTCTTGCCATATTCCTTCACAGGTGCTGGCGCAACTTTTCCGCCTAAAAGCTCTGTCATAAGTTGTGCACCATAACATATACCTAATACAGGATAGCCTAACTCAAAAATTTCCTTATCGCATTTAGGAGCATTTTTTGCATATACACTGGCAGGTCCTCCAGAAAGCACAATTCCCTTTGGCTCTTTTTTTCGTATCTCCTCTGGAGAAATATTGTAAGGAACAATCTCGCAAAAGACATTTGCTTCTCTTATTCTTCTCGCAATTAATTGTGTGTATTGGCCTCCAAAGTCTAAAACTAACACTACTTCCCGTTTAATCCCCATTAAAATCCTCCTCTTATCTCAAATTATAATTAGGAGCTTCCTTTGTAATAATTATATCATGAGGATGACTTTCAGTTAATCCTGCCTGCGTTATTTTTATAAATTTTGTTTTTGTCCTAAGTTCTTCAATATTGCGAACACCACAATATCCCATTCCTGCTCTTAAACCACCAACTAATTGATACACTGTCTCTTTTAAAGGTCCTTTATAAGGTACTCTCCCTTCTACCCCTTCTGGTACAAACTTCGTGACATCTTCTTGGAAATACCTATCTGAGCTTCCTTCTTTCATTGCTCCTAAAGAACCCATGCCTCTATAGACCTTATAGCTTCTTCCTTGATATATCTCTATTTCTCCGGGACTTTCTTCTGTTCCTGCAAAAAGGCTTCCCAGCATAACTACAGAAGCTCCCGCCGCAATGGCTTTTACGATGTCCCCCGAATACTTAATCCCTCCATCTGCAATTATAGGTATCCCATACTTGTCCGCTTCTTGAGCACAATCGTAAATAGCAGTAATTTGAGGAACTCCTACTCCAGCGATCACTCTCGTAGTACAGATTGACCCTGGGCCAATACCAACTTTTACACAATCTGCCCCTCTCTCTATTAAGTCTCTTGTGGCTTCAGCCGTAGCTACATTTCCTGCTATCAGCTGCAGGTCTGGATATTTTTCTTTTATCTTAGAGACAGCCTCCAAAACTCCTTTAGAATGACCGTGAGCTGTATCTATCACGATAGCGTCTACACCTGCTTCTACTAATGCTTTGACTCTATCCATCATGTCTTTCCCAACACCGACAGCAGCAGCCACTAAAAGTCTTCCCTTGCTGTCCTTTGCCGCATTAGGAAACTCAACTGCCTTTTCTATATCTTTTATGGTTATGAGCCCTTTTAAAACGTTGTTTTCATCTACTAACGGCAATTTTTCTATTTTATGTTTTTTTAGTATCTGTCTTGCTTCCTCTAAAGTGGTTCCAGGAGGAGCAGTTACCAAATTGTCTTTTGTCATAACTTCTCTTATAGGTTTATCCAAATCATCTTCAAATCTTATATCGCGATTAGTGATTATTCCTACAAGTTTCGAATCAACAGTGATAGGTACTCCAGATATTTTATACCTTGCCATAAGTTCAGCTGCATCTTTAATAGTATGGTCAGGAGTAAGAGAGAAAGGGTCCGTTATGACACCATGCTCTGACCTTTTGACTTTGTCAACTTCTAAAGCTTGTCTTTCAATAGACATGTTTTTGTGAATTACACCTATGCCGCCTTCCCTTGCTATAGCAATCGCAAGTTTGGATTCTGTAACAGTGTCCATTCCAGCACTCATTAAAGGAATGTTTAAAGTAATTTTTTTAGTAAGCTTTGTCTTTAAATCTACATCCTTAGGAAGCACATCGGATTTAGCAGGAATTAAAAGAACATCGTCAAAAGTTAAACCTTCTTTAACAAACTTTTCCTCCATACTTACATCTCCCTTTTTAGTTTTATTATAACATATTATTAGCAAAATCTTTTTGAACGTCATACAATTTACACAATTAACTTATAGTCCTTTATAAATTAAAAGCCTGAGGGCAGAATTTCCTCAGGCCAAAAAGGCAACAACAAATTCCACCCATAGTAAAGCAGTTTACGGCTGCTTTGTAGAAACTCCCGTGCCATATTCACGGGATTATATGAGTTCCTCTATTAACACTATTAACTTGTTAAATGAATAATTTATTATTCAATATAACAAATTTACATGTCTATGTCAACAGTACAAAAAATACAATTCAACTTCTCAATTGTAATGAACTACAACGAGTTATCCTTTATCCCTCCAGCTAGTTTTGGGGTTGTCCCTGAACCATATAAAATATTCCAAAAGAAAATAATTGAATGACCTCCCAAAAGGGAGGTCAAATTTTTCATGTTATCATTTAATTTTCATTTTAGGAAGTCTTATCGTGAAAATGGTGCGCCCGAGAGGACTCGAACCTCCGGCACGCAGTTTAGGAAACTGCTGCTCTATCCTGCTGAGCTACGGGCGCTCAAAAACTTGCTACAAAAGTATTTTATCAGACAATTTCAAAGCTGTCAAGGCTAAAACTTAAAAGGGCTAAGCTTTCGCTCAGCCCTTTTTATCACATCATATCCATTCCTGCTCCGGGATTTGGCATTGCTGTATTCTTCTCTGGGATATCTACCACTACTGCTTCTGTCGTGAGTATCATTGAAGCAATCGATGCAGCATTTTGCAAAGCTGTCCTTGTAACCTTTGTTGGGTCTACAATACCTGCTTTGAACATGTCTGTAAATTCTTCCTTGTAAGCATCATATCCGAAGTTTGGATCTTTAGCAGCTTTTATTTTTTCTACTATTACAGAACCGTCAACACCAGCATTTGCTGCAATTTGTCTTACGGGTTCTTCTAATGCCCTTAAAACTATCTTCGCACCTGTCTTGAAGTCGCCATCTAAGGAATCAACTACTTTTTGCACATCTTCTATTACATTGAGAAGTGCAATACCGCCACCAGGCACTATACCTTCCTCCACTGCTGCTTTTGTAGCCGCCAATGCGTCTTCAATTCTGTGTTTCTTTTCTTTAAGCTCTGTCTCAGTTGCAGCACCAGCTTGAATGACAGCTACACCACCCGCCAATTTTGCCAGTCTTTCTTGTAATTTTTCTCTATCATAATCAGAAGTAGTTTCCTCAATTTGAGCCTTAATTTGATTTACTCTCTTCTTAATTTCTGCAGCATCGCCTGCTCCGCCTACAATTGTGGTATTCTCTTTTGTAACTTTTACTTGTCTTGCGCGGCCAAGCATATCTAATCTTACATCTTTTAAGTCATAACCTAATTCTTCTGAAATTACTTGACCACCTGTCAGTATTGCTATATCTTGTAGCATTTCTTTTCTTCTGTCACCAAAGCCAGGAGCTTTTACCGCTACACACGTAAATGTACCTCTTAATTTGTTGACAACTAATGTTGCCAATGCTTCACCTTCTACATCATCAGCTATAATAAGAAGTTTCTTACCGTGTTGCACTACTTGCTCCAAGAGTGGCAACAAATCTTGGATATTTGAAAGTTTCTTATCTGTTATGAGTATAACAGGCTCTTCTAATACTGCTTCCATTTTTTCAGCATCAGTTACCATGTATGGAGAAATATATCCTCTGTCAAATTGCATTCCTTCAACAACCTCAAGGGTTGTACCTAAAGTCTTTGATTCTTCAACCGTTATAACTCCATCTTTACCTACTTTGTCCATTGCTTCTGCAATGAGATTACCTATTTCTTCATCAGCAGCAGAGATAGAAGCAACATGGGCAATTGATTCTTTATTATCAATAGGTTTAGATATCCTCTTTAACCCCTCAACTGCAGCATCTACAGCCTTCGCAATACCTCTTCTTAAAAGCATTGGGTTAGCTCCCGCAGCAAGGTTCTTGAGTCCCTCACGAACCATTGCCTGAGCTAAAAGCGTTGCAGTCGTTGTACCATCACCGGCAACATCATTAGTTTTTGTAGCTACTTCCTTCAAAAGTTGCGCACCTTGATTTTCAAAGGGATCCTCTAATTCAATTTCTCTTGCAATAGTAACACCGTCATTTGTAACCGTAGGGGAACCATATTTTTTGTCCAATACTACATTACGACCCCTTGGTCCTAATGTAACTTTTACAGTATCCGCAACTGCATTAACTCCTCTTTCTAATGCTCTTCTTGCTTCCTCTCCATATTTGATTTGTTTTGCCATTTTCAACTACCTCCTTATTCTATAATTGCTAGAATATCGCTTTCTCTTAAAAGTAGATATTCTTCACCATCTAACTTAACTTCTGTTCCCGCATACTTGGAGAAGATTACTCTATCACCGACTTTTACTTCTAATTCTACTTTTTTACCGTCTATGTATTCCCCTGTTCCTACTGCAACTACTTCACCTTGTTGTGGTTTTTCTTTTGCTGTACCTGGTAAAATAACTCCGCCTTTTGTAACTTCTTCTGCCTGGATTACTTTGACCACAACTCTGTCTCCGAGTGGTTTTAATCTCATATACTTTATCCCTCCTCCTTCATTTATTAGCACTCAACTTATGTGAGTGCTAATCCCAATCTTTATATTAATTTAAGTGGTAAAACATATCAAACTTTATTATAGCCTATTTTAGGCCATATATTCTGATTATCTATGATTTTACCCAAATATTATGATTTTATGCCATTATTTATCGATTTAGACTATGTTTCTGTATCTTGTATTTAAAAATAAAAAATACAGGGAAAATATTTATTCCCCTTTACCTTCAGATTTAACTAATCCTTGTTGTTTAAGATAATTAATCATATTATACATATACTGCTGCTGTTCCTTTGTCAACATAGATTTGAGATTGTCTATAATTGCTACCTGCTGGTCAGATAATCCTTGAGGTAATGAATTGTTTTCTTCTTTCTCTAATTGTTCCTCTGTTTCTTTTTTATTGGTATCTAAAATTTTATCTCCTTCCTCTATTTTCGATATTTCCTCTTTATCTTCTATTCTTTCTATTTCCTCTTTATTTTCTTCTGCTTTTTGTTCTTCTTCCTCCATACTCCTAGTAGAAGATTGTAATTGTTTTTTCTCCTCTTTCATGCTGTTCATAATACCCTCTGCTTTGTTTAATACTTCCAACAATTTTATCTTCTTTGCCAGCTTATCAGTTTCTTCTAACTTTTCTTCAGGAATTATAGGCCTTAGGGCCTCATAAATATCAATTATTTTGTCGAAAATATTGTCTTTATCTTCTTCTTTTGAATATTTCTCCATTTTTTCTTGCAAATTCTTCAACGCTTCATGAAATTTTAAAAACTTATCTATCACAATTTTTTTATCTTCCGTTATGTAGGGTTTTATCGCTTTCAAAATTCCTATTTTATCTACTTCTATTTTTTCTGCCACTTCAATTTTTTCTTCTGAAAGGCTCATCAATTTTTTTTGTATTTCAATTATTTCGGCAATTTTAGAGAAAATATCTACATAATATTGGTCTCTCTTGTTTAGATAAGGCTTTACGCTACCTACAAAATCTTTTCCCTTTGTTATCACTTCGTACACATCTATTGAAGTTTTTTTATTTTCCTGCGGTGAAGATAATTCATCTTTATCTTCTTCTGTAACTTCTTCTTTTTCTCTTTCCTTTTCTATACCCATTACCTGAAATCTCACAAATGCTACTATCAAAAGTTCTACAGCAAGTATTTTTAATAAAATCTCCTTTTGCAAAACAAATTCCCCCTATTTTTAATCTCTTACTAAATATATGTAAGGGGTTAGTCTATTATTATAGACCACCCCTATTTTTTGTCTAATTTTTTTCCCAAATAATTATTCCTGGAACAAATAGAAGTATTAAAATTATTATTATGAAAATCCAAAACCAACCTCCGACAAATCCTATTCCTTTTTCTTCGGGCATAAATACTACCTCCCTTCAGATAGGTAAATAATAGGGAAATAAATTTTTTATCTTTAGCTAATATATAATACGTAATTTCAAGAATTTGTGTTACCAAAATTAATGCCTGTTAATGACCACAAAAATCGCTTTGCTTTTTTTCGCGGTTTTTCTTCCTGCAAAATTACAAGTATTAAAAAGAAGAACAGTAGACTTTCAAGCTCAAATCTTACATCCAACAGCAAGGTTAAAATTACAAAGAAGAACAACAGAGTATCTCCAGTAAAAGACATATATTATCACTCCACACGCATCAAATTTTCTAAGTAAACAAGGCTCTATCGCAGGATAGAGCCCTTTCAAATTACTTGAGTTCATTGAAAAACCAGCCTAATCCGCCATCCATTATTATTACAAGGAGTATGAAGAAGAACAGCAATGTCTCTAAAGACCATGTTACATTAAGCCAGCCTCCACCAAGCGCTAATACAAGTATCAAGAAGAAAAACAACAAATTGCTTTCGCCAAAAACTGAACTTGTTCCTGCCATATTGATCCCCCTTTAAGCAATTTTTAACACCTAATCAAGCTTTTGGTTCTTCAACGATAATTCCTGGGATAAACAAGAAAATCAACAGTATGATGATTATGATCCAAAACCACCCAAATCCTGCTCCGCTTTTATCTACTGGCATAAATAATTTTCCTCCTTTCAAGTTTCATCCTTTTCTATGTGGGTCTTTAAAGACCTACTACATAATATGACATAACTTTGTATGGTGACACTTTTTTTAATTTCCACTAACAAATTTTTATATTTCACATATTGTGTTAATAGCATGAAAGGAGGTATGCTAATGAATCTAATTCCATTATTTGCTTTTTCTAAAATAGCAAAGGAAATTTATGTCTCAAATAAAATTGATAAAAGGCTTTTAAAAAAAGCATTATATCTAAGAAGTGAATGTGTTCCTGTAATTTTGTATTCCCATTTACCTTATGACATTTTAAAAGAAAAAATCGAAAAAATAGGAGGAAGCATAAAATTTGAACTACCAATTATAAAAGCCTGGTCAGTAAATTTACCTTGTGATAAATTAAAAAATTTTGCTACATTAAAAGGAATTCATTTTATAGCAGAAGACTCCGCCGTTAAGTTGCAGCTTAATATTGCCACTCAAGAAATCGCCTCTCGAAAAGTTAACGACTTAGGCTACACCGGTAAAGGAGTAACAATTGCCTTTTTAGATACTGGAATATATCCTCACCCTGATTTTACCAAGCCTAAAAACCGCATAGTGGCATTTCACGATGTAGTAAATGGAAAAAAACAACCTTACGATGACAATGGCCATGGCACTCATGTAGCTGGGGACGCTGCTGGAAATGGATATGCTTCTAATGGCAAGTACAAAGGCGTAGCTCCAGAAGCTAATATAGTAGCAGTAAAAGTATTAGATGCCTATGGTAGAGGTTTATCCTCTGACATCCTTGCTGGAATGCAATGGATTTTAGACAATAAAGATAAATACAATATACGGATAATTTCTCTATCAATAGGTGAAACTCCATCTCTTCCTACTTTCTTAGATCCTTTGGTAAGAGGAGTAGATACTCTTTGGAGAAATGGATTAGTAGTAACTGTTGCAGCTGGAAACTCAGGTCCTAATTACAACACAATAACTTCTCCTGGCACCAGTAAAAATGTCATAACTGTAGGAGCAGTAGATGACAAAAGAACCTCCGACATAAGTGATGACGAAATAGCTCAATTTTCTGGAAGAGGTTCGCCTTATCTATACAAACCAGACATAGTAGCACCAGGTGTAAAAATAGTCTCTACTGCCTCAGAAAATATACCTTTTGGTGCAGATGAAATTACGATAAATAAAGCATATAGAACAGCAACAGGGACTTCTATGGCGACTCCAATGGCAGCAGGAGCAGCAGCTCTACTCCTTGAAAAAAATCCTAATTTGACTAATGTACAAATAAAAAATATTTTAAAATCGACAGCAATAAAAATTGACGATGCAGGTCTATGGACACAAGGCAGTGGAATGATAAATATAGAAGAGGCATTAAAAAAAGTATGAGGGGGTTAACCCCTTATTTTAATGACCTATGTCCTAGTCCAATTGCCACTTCATTTAAGTTTAGCATCCCTACAGCAAAAAACACACAAACACAAAGATGCTCATCAGCATAGGCAATGCCTATTTTTCCACCTACATTAAGTCCCATAGCTTTGTTCATGACTTGTATAGCAGCCTCATGCGCAGCTCCTGCTACAGCTCCTTCTGCAGCGTGTGTGTCTTCTATAATTCCTTCTCTTTTAGCCGCTACTACCGCTCTTTCAATAATTTTAGATATAGAATTTACGTATTCTCCACCATAGTCAACAGCTGCAACTTTTACTCCTTGTTTCCAATATTTGTTTTTTAGTATTTCTTCCTCTTCTCTTGTAGACATGGCCATTTTTACAGCAATTCTGGCTACATCGATGCTTTTTAGTAGTTTCATATCCGCACCGCCTAAAATCCTTTTATAATGTTTAGTAAAATCTGATAAAAAATGGGTATAAAAATAGTCGGTAATAAATTCCCTACTTTTATATTTTTAATCTCTAACATATTCAAAGAAATGGCAAATATCAATACTCCGCCCACAGCCGTCATGTCATCCACAACTGCTTTTGTCAAAAGCCCTTGCAGAAAAGACGCTCCCAGCGAAATAGACCCTTGATATAAAAACACAGAAACAGCTGAAAAAACAACACCTATTCCAAAAGTGGAAGCAAAAATTATTGAGGAAATTCCATCTAGAACAGATTTAGCAAATAATATACTGTGGTCTCCAGAAAGTCCATCTTTTAAAGCACCTACAATTGCCATAGCACCAATGCAGTATACCAAACTTGCTGTCACAAAACCTTTGCTAATTGTAGAACTGTTATCTTTACTTAATTTTTTTTGCAATGTATCTCCAAACTTATTTAAATATTCTTCAATATTTAAGGCTTCTCCTATAATACCACCTATTACAAGGCTCACGATCACTACCATTAAATTATTAAATTGAAGGCCACTAGAAATCCCTATTATCATCACACTTAAGGCGACACCCTGCATGACTATATTTTTAAACCTTTCCGGAATTCCTACTTTAAGAAAAGTGCCAATAGTACCACCCACAATTATTGCAATTGAATTTACAACAGTTCCTAACATTTATTTCTTCCTTTCGTTAAAAATTTTTTTCCCCATCTCCCTACCATAATAGAATAAATACTGTTGAGCAAAACCAGACAAATCTCCAAACTTATCTATCGCAAATAACTGAATCTCTAAAGGAGTTCCTTCTCTTTTCAAATACAAATATTCAACAATCCTTTTTATCCATACATCTGTAGGAAAAGTGTCATATCTCCCTATTGAATACAAAATGACACAATCTGCAACTTTAGGACCCACTCCGTTTATATTCATAAGAATATCTTTTATGTCATTAGTGCTGTATTCAAACAATTTTAAAAGATCTATTTCTCCAGAAAAAACTTTAGAAGCCGCGTCCAATATATATTTCGCTCTAAAACCGCATTTTGTCTTGGCAATCGTCTCAACATCAAACATAACTAATTCTTCTGCTTTAGGAAAAGTGTAATAGATTTTTCCTTTGTACTCAATTGGCTCTCCAAAGGAACTGGCAAGATTTTCTATAACTTTTTTTATTTGGGGTATTCTATTATTTTGTGAGATTATAAAAGAGACTAGAGTTTCCCATGTATCTTGGCGCAAAATCCTTATACCTTGCCCATATTGAATTGCTTCTTTTAATATGGGATCTCTTGAAAGATTTTCTTTTATTTGCTTATAATCCCTTCCCAAATCAAAATAGTCAAACCAAATGTCATAAAAGTCATTTAAATCTGTATTGTCAATTATCAACATGTCTTCTTCCAATTTCACGTTTATGACTCTATCGTAAGCAATTCCTGTATAGCTCCCATCCTCTTCTTCATTCCATCTAAAACACTGTCCACATTCAAAAGTCTCTTTAAGGTTAAAATCTTCAATCCCCCTTACAATTACCTTTGTCCCCTTTTCTTCCACACTATATTTCATCTTCCTCACCCACATTGAGTTTATTTACTTACTAACTATCATATTTCTCTATCCTGTTAATTATTATTATATAATTTTTTCTGTACAAAAAAAAGCCGAAAATCGGCTTTTTTTCTCAAATAAGTGTAGAGATATTTACCACTTAGAAAATAATTGTAAGAGTATTGAAGAAAAAAACACCATAAAAAGAATAGAGTCTGCCCCTATAGAGAGACCTATTATTTTAAGAATTTAAAATATCTCTCGCAACATCATTCCTTATATCTGTGATAAATGGTATCCCAGTTTCCCTTTCAGTTTCCCTGTTGGCCGAAGCAATATCTTCTCTTGAAATTGCTTTGAGAGAAAACTTTCTTGCTCCCGCCATCAGCTGTTGCAAACCTGCAGCCAATTTATCCGCTAAAGTCCATACGGCTATAGCTCCATAAGGTATATTTTTCATTTCATTTTCTCCCACTTTCTTTTTCACCTCATAGTAACCTGCGAAAATTTCCTCTGCTTTGAGGCCAAGCTGAGAAACCGTCGGCGGCAAGCTGTCCCAATTTCCATTTACCTTGCCTTTCCTTTCCGGATGCAGTACCCCTTCTATATTCGAACCTACAAAGGCTGGTATCATTAATGCTCTTCCCATGCAAACTAACTTTGTAAATGGTGCTCCCAGCGCAAGGGCTTTAAAAATATGGTCTTCTCTTGCAAAACCACCGGCAAAGGCCATATCAACCACTTTCTGCCCTTTATTTGCGAGGATTGATGCGTACTCATATGCTTTCGAATGCAGAAGTATAGACGGTACACCCCATGTCTGCATCATATTCCACGGACTCATGCCAGTTCCGCCGCCTGAACCATCGATTGTGAGCAAATCAAGTTTTGCTTCGGTAGCAAATTTTATAGCCATAGCTAAACTATCCATACTATAAGAGCCGGTTTTTAATGTGATTTTTTTATACCCGATTTTTCGTAAATACTCTACGGTTTTCATAAATTCTTCCCTCACTTCTTCAGGGGAAGATAGATGAGTATATCCGAGTCTACTGTGCCTTGCAAAAGATTTTACAGCACCGTTTTTAAATCCTTCAACAATTTCAGGCTTTTCTGGATCAGGATCGACAATGTAACCCCTCTTTTTTAAGAAAGTAGCATATTCAATATCCTTAACTTGAATTTCGCCACCAATACTTTTTGCACCCTGTCCCCATTTAAGCTCTATTATTACCTTATCAGCGTACTTTTCAATAACATATTCTGCCACACCGTTCCTTAAGTCTTCTACATTCACCTGGACAATAATAGCACCATATCCATCAAAATAACGAAGATAAGTATTTATTCTTCTGTCTAGTTCCGGTGCCTTTTTAATTCTGCCATTTTCTATTACTGCCTCCTTATCAATACCTGCCACATTTTCGCCTATTACTATCGGAAAGCCTACAAGAGCCGCACCTATAGCTAATGGGTCCCAGTACTTTGCTGCAATAAAAGTCGACCCGAGAGCACCAGTCATAATAGGAATTCTTGATTTTGTTTTTTCTTCACTACCAAATTCAGTTTCAATATTTACATTTGGGAATATGCAGTCATCAGAAGAATTGGAAATATTTTGACCTAACCCATAAGCACCGTAATTATATCCCATTATCCTCAATGAATTGTAAGATACGCCAATGGACGTTGTGTTGCTGCTTCCAGCTGTTACCATACCAAAATCTCTAGGGTACAACATTTTTCTGCCCAGAAGACTAGAAAGCCAGGTTTCGCACTTTCCCTGGCAATCCGCCATGCAAAGTGTGCACAAGCCGGATTCCGCTGGATTTCCTCTGTTTACTGTTCCTAGTACATCATTTGATTTTGACCATATGGTCATTGCAATTACCTCCTGTTCAATATTTTGTGATTAGTTTTAAAATCTAATTTTTTCGCTAAATTAAGTTGTTTTAATGTTATTTCTAAATAAAGGTTCGTATAATAATGCATTTAAATGCATTTTATCACATTTTTTTCTTTTGTGAAAGTTTTTTTATTGTAAGTTTTCTATTTTTTTTAATCATTTTAAAAAATATACCCGTTTATGGGTATATTTTACATAATATTCTAATTGTTATACCATTTCTTATATCATTTGTAAATGTTACAAGATATTTTCTGCATAATAATTCATATTTTTGATACATTATACTAATTACTTTTTATTTCTCAAATATTCATCTATAGCTTTTGCCGCCTGTTTACCTGCTCCCATCGCAAGTATTACAGTAGCAGCTCCAGTTACCGCATCTCCTCCAGCAAAAACGCCAGGCTTTGAAGTTTTACCTGTCTCATCGGCTATAATTCCACCCCACCTCTGTACATCAATATCCTTTGTGGTGGAAGGAATCAAATTATTAGGACTTGTGCCTAATGCCATAATCACTGTATCTACTTCTATGGTAAATTCAGACCCCGGTATTTCAATAGGTCTCCTTCTTCCTGAGCTATCAGGCTCACCTAATTCCATTCTTATTACATCCATGCTTTTTACCCATCCATCTTCTGTTCCATTTATCCTTATTGGGTTAGCTAAAAACTCAAATTTTATCCCTTCTTCAATAGCATGCTCTATCTCCTCCGCCCTTGCTGGCATCTCCTCTTTTGAACGCCTGTATACTACTATTACCTCTTCTACTCCTTCAAGCCTTAATGCAGAACGAGCAGCATCCATTGCAACGTTTCCTCCACCTATTACAGCTACTCTTTTACCTACTGCAATAGGTGTATCATATTCAGGGAATTTATACGCCTTCATGAGATTTATTCTTGTCAAAAATTCATTAGCAGAATAAACGCCGTTCAAATTCTTGCCCGGAATATCCATTAACTTAGGAAGTCCAGCACCTGTGCCAACAAATACTGCTTCAAAGCCTTCTTCCTCCATTAATTGGTCAATCGTAACTGTCCTTCCTACAACCACGTTTGTCTCAAACTTTGCTCCTAATTTCTTTACTCTTTCTATTTCTGCTTCCACAATTCTCTTTGGCAACCTAAACTCAGGAATACCATAAGTTAAAACTCCTCCCAGAGCATGCAAAGCTTCAAAAATCGTGACATCATAACCCATTTTCAAAAGGTCCCCTGCACAGGTAAGCCCTGCAGGACCGCCACCTATTATAGCTACTTTTTTGTTCTTTTTCTCCGGTTTTACTTCTTCTTCAACATTATTTTCAAGGGCGTAATCAGCTGCAAATCTCTCTAACCTTCCAATAGCGATAGGCTTGCCAATCTTATTTAACACACAATTCTTCTCGCACTGCTCCTCTTGAGGACACACTCTTCCGCAAACAGCAGGTAAACTATTTGTACTTTTTATTATTTTATAAGCTTCCTCAAATTCTTTTTTTGTAATAGCCTTTATAAACTCTGGTATTCTAACATGGACAGGGCACCCGGCCACACAAGTAGGTTTCGGGCATTGAATACACCTGGAAGCCTCTAGAATTGCTTCCTCCTCTGTATAACCCAGTGCTACTTCATTAAAATTCTTTATCCTTTCTTTTGGATCTTGCTCTTTCATAGGAACTCTATCTTTAACGGCCATGGTGACCACCTCCATGTTCATAAAGTTCTAATGATAGTTTTTCTTGTTGTTTAAACATATTAAGCCTTGTCATGGCTAAGTCAAAATTCACAAGATGACCATCAAAAATTGGACCATCCATACATACAAATTTTGTCTCACCGCCAACCTCAATTCTACAAGCGCCGCACATCCCTGTTCCATCTACCATCAATGGGTTCATACTGACTATAGTTGGTATATTGTATTCTTTGGTCATCTTGCAAACATTTTTCATCATTATGACAGGACCAACTGTAATAATATAATCTATTTCTTTGTCATTTTCCAATACTTCTTTCAATACATCTGTCACAAAGCCCTTTTTTCCTAGAGTACCATCGTCTGTAGCATAATATACTTTGTCACAGACAGCCTCCATTTCTTTCTTGAAAATTACATATTCTTCACTTCTACCGCCAAGAATCGCTTCAACTTTATAACCTTCTTGATGTAGCACTTTTAATTTAGGATAAAGGGCAGGTATACCTACACCACCGCCAACACCTAATATTTTTTTAGCATCTTTGGGAACTTCCATAGAATTCCCTAAAGGCCCTACAAAATCCAAAATATAATCTCCTTCATTGAGAGTACCCAATAGCTTCGTCGATTTCCCAACTTCTTGAAATACAATTGTAACTGTTCCCTTTTCCGGGTCATAATCTGCAATAGTAAGAGGAATCCTTTCCCCTTTATCATAAATTCTAATAATGACAAACTGACCAGGTTTTGCACTCTTCGCAACTCTTGGCGCTTCAATATCCATGAGTTTGACTACAGGATTTAATACCTCTCTTCTCACGATTTTGTACATATCACACACCCTTTTCTCTAATATTTGTTTTTTCTATATGCAGATTTTTTACATAAATGTCCATTTGCAGGACATTTATGGCCGTCATATACTCCAATTGTTTTTTTATATTTTTCATAGCTTCTTTTAATACAGGGATAATTTTGTACCCATACCTCATTGTAACGTCTACTTTTAAAATTATACCTTCAGGCCTTTTTTCTGTCAAAACTTTATTAACTTTGTAAACTTCATTAAATAAAATAAGTTCATGAGCCACTATTGAATTTATAACACTTTCAGAAATGGTATATTTACCTAAATAACTATAATTAGGCCTTACAATGGTTTTTTCAAAATACCCTTTGTTATTCCTCCTAAAAATCCTGAGAGGGTCCAAAAAATAGCCTGAGAACTGCTTTTTAACTTCGAAAGTTGGAACAGGGATAACATGTTTTCCTTCTAACAAGCGTTTTTCACGGGCTATTTCAATCTGTTTAGGTGGGACTACATCTTCAATATATATCCTTACACTCACTGGCGGAAGCCCTAACTTTTCAGCTATAGCATCCACCATTTTATCAGAAGTGCCTATTATAAGGATTTTATCAGGTTTCGCTTCTTCAATAGCTTTTTTTACTTCCTCTACATGCGTAGGATCAGTAAATAATGCTCTTTTTATCGCTCCAATTTTTGTAGCCTCTTTTTTAGCAGAAACCCCAGCAATAATGTTATTACCTTTTATTAAAATTCCATCATCAATGATATATCTGATGCCATACTTGCCAGCAATAAAAGAAGCATGATGGCTTTTTCCCGTCCCACTTTCTCCAACTAAAGAATAAACCTTCAACAGAGCAACCTCCTAAATAGCAATCTGAAAACCAACCAATAATCTTTTGAATTGTTTTACAATATTAATTATACGGTTTTATATAAATTTTTCAATCACAAAAAATAGTATTGCTTCAACATGTTATCGAAAAAATTAGCAATATATACCCCCCTATCCTATACCCCTACAAAGCTTATTATAACTTTCTTACTATTTTAAAGTCAAGACTATCCCCTTAAATCTCTTTCATCAATTCTATTATTTAAGCAAAAATTATACCAATAATTTCTTAAAATACTAAAATAAAAAGTGCCGAAAACTCGGCACAAAATCAATTTAAATCTATGTAAAAACTCAGGAAAATGTTGAAACCCACGAGGGAAGGGTAGAAAAGATCTTTGAGATGTATTACTTTTTCAACAAAACATCAGGAACTTGCGGCTTATAAAACCAGCCGATGCAAGCAGAAGTTACAAGTCCCAATGTGCCTATAAATGTAAGCAGCGTTCCTAATAGTGATAGTGGGTTAATTTTTTTCATTCACTTCACCTCCCACTCATCTTTATTTAATTATACAACATTTAAAAAGCTTTGTGTGGATTTCGGAACGAAAGTGTCATTTTAGGGAACGAAAATGCATTTTTTGCCTAAATATATCCAAATATTTACACAAAATCTCATTTTTTTATGTAATAAATACAATTTATTCCTTTAAAAACCATTAATTTTTTGTATAAAAATATATTCTTTGCTTAGATTTACATAAAAAGGCTGAAAAAAATAAAAAAATTTTTTTATATCCCTGCTTTTTTAAACAACGTATCTGCAATTTTTACTATAGTTTCTCCTAATGTAGTCCTCATAACAGCTTGTAGTGTAAAACCTATAGATACTAAAAACAATATTTTAATATAGACTATTGAATTGGCGAAAAATAAAAAAATATTTATACCAACTAAACTCAGAATTATAACCCTGTAAAATTTATTATCCTTCACTATCGCTAAAACTATAAAATATAACAATAGGCTTGTAAAAACTTTAAATTCTAAAGGAAAATGTATATCTACAAATTTTGCTAAAGCAGCAAAAGGTATGAAATAAACTGCCGTAAAAGTTACACATCTATTATAGGTTGAACAATGAGCTCCTCCTGTATTTATTCTCAAAAAAAAAGCAGAAAGCATTATTACTACAGTGTAAAAGCCAAACCCCAATATTAAAGAAATAGCATAAACTAAAGTAAATTCAATTATTACCCCTAAAATTAAGCTTATACCATATTGTATTTTTGCCATTTCAATATCCGTTAAATTTTGCGTTTTAAACAGTCTTTGTGTTAACCTCTCAGCTAACTTTTCGATATTAATTTTAATCACCCTCCAAAGAAAATTTGGGAATTTCTACAATAACGTCAAAATAACCTCCATCGGTTTGTACTTCTATTTCACCGCTATACTTTTCTACTATATTTCTGACAATATACAATCCTTCTCCTCTGCCTCTACCCTCTTTTGTAGAAAACCCTTCTTCAAAAAAGATGGATGGTTTTACATTTGTTTGAAAATTATATCTATTCTTTATGTGAAATATGTAATCTATTGGGTCTTCTTTCATCTCTATAATTATGTATTTATCTTTTTCCATTTCATCACAAGCCTCTATTGCATTGTCTATTAAATTTCCTAAAACCGAAACTAAATTAAGCACGTGTTTTTTGCTGCACTGGATTTGTGTATCACATTTAAAATCCACTTCAATATCTTTACTCTTAGCATTACTTATTTTCGAATAAAGCAATATATCAATTTCATTTACACCTGTGTTTATCGTCACTAAATTTTTATCAATTTCTTCCATATATGAAGACAAATAATTCTCCAGTTCACTATATCTTTTTTCCTTGACTAATTCAGAAATAATTATCAAGTGATTTTTAATATCATGGTGATTTTGCCTATAGATGCGATTTTGCTCTTCTATGTATTTAAATCTAATACTATTTATCAAAAATTGACGTTCTTCTTTATTTTTAGCATACAGCTCTCTTAACACAAAAATAGAAAACCCATTCAATATAAAAATTAAAATTCCTATGAAAATCCTAAACAACTCTTGATTTTTTGGCTGAAATACATCAAGACTTTTCATAAAATTGTTGTTTACTAGTATTACTATCAATACCATTTGCACTACATAAATCATCATCGCATTTTTGTAACTATCCTTAAACATAAAACCTCTTCCAATCTAACTATGATTTGTAAATAGCTTTTACTCTCCTCCTAAATTCTTCATACAATTCTTTAGAGAGATAAGCCTTATAATTTGAACCTTTAAGACGTATCTCAAAGGAAGTCCTATTGTTATCTTTCAACAGCTCAACTTTAAAGAGGTTCACTAGAAAAGATCGATTTGTTCTAAAAAACATGCTACTATCTAACAATTCCTCTATTTCTTTTAAAGAATAATCACATATAAATTTTTCTTTTTGGGTATAAACTATGCTCCTTTTTTTACTGGCTTGAACACAATAAATTTCCTTTGGATTGATAAGCTTTACTCCATCTTCCGTCTTAAAAGGGATGACATTTTCTACTTCCAAAAGTTTTTTCTTTATCCTATCCAAAGTTTCTCTCAGCCTCTTCTCATCAAGAGGCTTCTCAATATAATCAGAAGCATAAAGTCTCACAGCATCTTTTATGTATTCCTCAAAGGACGTAATAAAAATTATTTCCAAAAAAGGCATGTATTCTCTAATCTTTTTCGCCACCTCAATGCCCGATATTCCTGGTAATCCTATATCTAAAATAGCAACGTCCGGTTTAATTTTAATTAATGCTTCTAATGCGTCATTTCCGTCTCCTGTAGAATATTCAACACTTACGCCTTCCATTGTTAAAAGAATTTTTATGAGTTCTTTTTTAAAATTTATATCGTCTTCTGCAATAACTATTCTTAACATATAAATTCATCTCCCAATGCATTACTCTGTAAATAAATAAAGTTTATATTTGCGTATAGCAAAAGAAATCAAAATTGCTGTTAATAATTGGGGTAAAAAACACACAAATCGTAAGACATAGTCCTTCAATAAAATTACAGGATCTATATCAAATAAAAATTGAATTGCCGTAACATTTAGATATTCTATTATTAAATAAATGGAGACGGATAAAATAACGCTCATCATGCCTTTAAAAAAGTCCATAACTTTAAATACCAAAAACAAAATCATTAATACCCCGATATAAAGTATAACATTTATAATATAACTACTGACCAATGGCCTTATAAAGTACAATATGATTCCAGTAAGTAAGCTTATATACAAAATCTCTTTTGGCTTAAACTTTACTCCCCCTAAACCAAAAGCAATACTTATTATAACTGCTGCCTCTGGCACTGAAAACAAAAATACTTCCCAAATCGTCAACTTATCCATTTTTCTCGCCTTTCTACTTTACATAATCTCAAATATAATTGTAATTTTTATTAATTATGATGTCAATTAAAATTAAAAAAACTGACAAGAGGACCAACATAAGCCTCTTATCAGTTTTCATTTTATACATATTCTTTTGCCTTTTCTTCACCGTTTAAAACTCTCAAAGCCCCTTGAGCTAAAGCTAGCATTTCCTCTTCTCCCGGATATACATAAATAGATGCTATAAAATTTACTCTATCTTTTATAAGTGTTACAAATTCCCCACTATATGTCTTATTTAATAAAGTCGCGTTTTATTGTAAAGTTCCTCAAACATTTTGTTTATTTCTTCAAGTTCACTATTCGCATTTTCTATAAGTTTATATAGATTCACATTTGTATTCTTTATTTCTTTCATATTTTTATCAATTTTGTAACTTATTTCTTTAAGTTTTATAAGTACATTGTTTATAGATTCTACAGAGTCTTTGGTTGACATAGATAATTTCCTTATTTCATTTGCAACTATTGTAAACCCTTTGCCACTCTCACCAACTCTCGCAGCTTCTATTGCCGCATTTAAGCCCAATAAATTTGTTTCTGAAGAGATATGTTTAATAAAGTCTATAAGCTCGTCAGTAGATTGAGCATTATTTTTTGCATATTCTGCAAGCTTTGAGGCTTCATCGCTTATTTCAGATACATTTTTTGAAATTAGAAATATCTCTTGTATCATAGAGTGAATCTGCTGCAATGAAGAAAACACTTTTTCAGTTATATTTGCTATCTCATCCTGTTTTGCTGTCGATTGAAATATACTTACTCCTCCTGTTATTACACCGTTTTCTCTCAGCGGAAATGCTATAGCAATATATGGGAAACCATACACTTCGCTTCCCACTCTTCTAACAATACGTTTTCCACTTTTTATTGCTTCATATATAGCGGTACCCTCTTTTAAAGGATCTCCTACCTTTATGTTATGATTAATTTTTTTACCAGGTAAATATAATACGCATTCATTAATATCACATATTGATATACCTAGATCCTCTGTTGTCATTATATTAATAAAAGGTGCTATTTTTTTAAACGCATCAATAAGGGTCATTTCATCACCCCATATTATTCACCAAGATATGCACTGCTTAATATATAAAAGCTGATGCAGCCATAGAAAATCCTACTCCTGAACCTACAAAAACAATTAGGTCTCCTCTCTTTATCCTATTATTTTTTACTGCATCATCTAAAGCCATAGGAAGACAAGCTGAACCAGTATAGCCGTACTTTTCCATAATAGTAGTTGCTTTTGACCGGTCAAGCCCTAATGTATCCATAACCTCTAATATTACCGACTTATTTATCTGAGTAAAGAAAATATGATCAATATCTTCAACTTTATAACCCGCTCTTTCCACAACTTCCTTTACAAGAGGAGGCCACATTTTAAGGTTTCTATCTGGAGGAAGAGGCTTGAAAGATGTCAAAAGCTGGTCTTTAGGATTGTCTTTTTTAAATGGATTTTTTGCACCACCATCATATATACCTAGAAAATCATATTGGGTACCATCTCCTATGAATTTGGATGCTAAAAACCCGGCATTTTCTTCTGTTGAAGTAAGTACAACCGCTCCACCACCATCCGCAAATATGGCCGAAAGTCCGGGTGTATTATAGTCAATAAATTTGCTCATGTTATATGCACCAATAACTAAGACTTTATTTAATGAATCATCAGCCATAATCATTTTTGATGCAACTGCAAGAGAGCCTGCAAATCCAGCGCAAGAAGCATTTATATCAAAAAAGCCAGCATTTATTGCTCCAAGCCTTCCTTGTACAATTGCAGAAGTTGGAGGAGTAATATACTCGGGAGTATCTGTGGCTAAAATTATCAAATCAATATCCTTCGGTGATACATTTGCCATTTCAAGGGCTCTTTTAGCTGCTTCATATGCAAGGTCTGCAGTACTTTCATCCGATCCAGTTATATATCTTTGCAGTATTCCAACCTTTTTTTCAAAATTTATGCTTATCGGTTCTCCTATTCTTTTTGACAGTTCTTCATTTGTTATCAAATTTTTTGGGTGATAACTTCCTACTCCTATGATTCGCGCTCTTCTCATATATTCATCTCCTCCCCTATTTCTCAATAAAGTCTAGCATAACCTTTAATGTTTGTTCTTCATTATCAATAAACACACTATGAGCCGCATTTTCAATAACTACAACATGGGCATTCTCCCCGATTTCTTTTGATGTTTCATCACTATACTCTTTTTTTACGATTACATCATATTCTCCCCATAATAACAATACAGGCATCTTTAGATTGTCTACTTCCCCTGTACCCGTGACCACACCATTATGAAGGTGAGATATATTAAAAATCTGAGTTGCCCATGCACAATCAGGATAATTTCTTACTGTAAAAATATCTTCTATGAGCTCTTTATAATAGTTTTCTTCAGGTTTTTTATAGTTAAACACAGCAGAATCCCAAATATTTTTCATTATTTCCCTATTCTCCGACCTCAACGCATACACTAGCGGTAAAACTTGTACCTTATCATTAAACACTTCTTCTTTTGTTTTCCAATATTCACCCGGTATCACTTTACCTTCTTCATCTTTTTTTGTAAATGGTATACCTTTGCAAGATGGTGAACTTACAAGAATCAATTTTTTTACTGAATCAGGGTGGTCAGCCGCTAGTTGCATAGAAATTACTCCGCCCATCGACCACCCTACAAGAATAAACTTTTTGATATTCATTTCTTGTGAAAAAAGCCATATATCTTCAGAAAAATCCCTCATTGTTTCAATAGGCTTGTTATATGAAGAGATTCCTGCTCCTCTTAAATCTACTGCATAAAGTTTAAAATTTTCAGGAAATCTTTGCATAAATTTTTCCCAATATTTTGATGAAACTAGATTACCATGAACAAAAATTATTGCGTCTTTTCCTCCTTCTCTTTCTCTGTAACCAATTTCCTCTCCATTTGGTAAAGCAATTTTTTTATATATTACTCTACACATAAATTTTAACCCCCTTTATTTTTAACATCTACAAAATATAATATTTTAATTTGTTTCCGAGGAAATAAACTGCTTGAAATATAATTTACTTTTGCTAAAAGCAATTCCTTTTCTCATTTTGACAATTGTGCATCTATCCAATCCATAGCTGATTTATCATATGCCAGCTCAAGGTGATTTAAATGGTATACGTCTTTCGCTAAAAGTTTTGCTCCTGATTTTGTCATTGCCGATGTATCAGTAGCACTTTTTACAAATACTAATCCATCACTGGGCCCTGTGGTCTCCCACGGAACACCATTTATATAATTATAATCTCCAGCCAACACAGCCATTTCTACAGAAGGATCTACAGGGGAATTCTGTAATGTATTAATAAGATTCCCACCTTCTTTAATTGCATAATCTATCCCATAGGAATAACTAGCAAATCCCCATCCTCCATAATAAGTTGTATACCAATCTTGCTGCGTTGTATTTAGAGGATATACACTATCCCATCTTGCTAACATCTGAAGTTGTCCTGGATAGGCACCACCTTCTGTATATATACTGTGATAGGTGGTATTATACCATAATCCATAAATCAACATATAAGTATAAGGAACAGGTCCAAATCCTCTAGTTGTTATTATACCCCATGCCATATTTGGATTCCTAAAAGTAAAGTCAATTCCACCATTTGGAGCTCCCAGCTGGATATATCTTCTCACATCTTTTCCAAAATCAACTCCCCATGATTTTTTGACATTTGATACGTACATTCTCGCAGACATATTGCCTTTACTATGTGCTATAATATCAACTTTACTTGCTCCTGTTACAGCCTTAACCTTCTGAATCGCATCAGCAAGAATCTCTCTTTGAATGTAATTGTCCCCATGAGGATGCGCAAATGTAACAGCAAAGACCTTATAACCTCTTTGCGAAAGATATTGCATCAAACCAGTAATCGAACCATCTCTTTTAGGATCTGCAAAAAAGTTTGCATCAGAACCAGCACCGTGAACAAGAATTACAGGATATGGCTTTGTGCCTGTATCCCAACCCGGTGCATAATGGAGCAAAAAATATTGCGAATTTGGTTGAGGATTGTTGTTAAATTCTTTGATGATTTCTGAATCCTTCTGTTGATTATCTGTTATGAATTTTTCTTGTCCTATGTTAGGATTGCTATCCCTTAAAAGTTCCACTTTAGTCCAGTATTTGGAGTCTGTAAATGTTTTTATTGGTGTTGGGTCAAAATATGATGTTGCTTTATAATGTCCTTGAAATAATAACAACGACATTATTACCAATAAAGGAAATACTCTTAGCTTCTTCATAAATTGTTCCTCCTTTCTTCATCGTCATTTTATCTTTAACATTCAAATATTACCATATCATAAGCTCTTTAGCCTTCTCTTTAAGTTCATCTCTAAATTTAGGATGAGCAATGTTTATTAAATTTCTGACTCTATCTCTTATTGACCGTCCTCTCATTTCTGCAATGCCATACTCTGTAACAATATAGTCTACATCATTTCTTGAAAGAGTCACTGCAGCACCCTCTGTCAGCACAGGAACTATTGTAGATATAGCATCGTTTTTTACTGATGAGTACAGTGCTATTATTGATTTTCCTCCTTTTGAAATTTGTGCCCCTACTGCCGTGTCTGCTTGTCCCCCCGTCCCACTGAATTGCCTTATACCCAGAGATTCTGAACAAACTTGACCTGTTAAATCTACTTGCAGTGCAGTATTTATAGATACCATTTTATAATTTTGGCCTATTACATATGGGTCATTGACAACTGCGCCTCTTTGAAATTCTATTCCCATATTATCATCTATAAAATCATACAGTTTCTTAGTACCAAGTGCAAATGTAGCTATAGATTTTCCTTTCCATAAGGTCTTTTTCTTATTGGTGATTACCCCAGCTTCAAATAAATCTACCATTCCTTCTGTAAACATCTCTGTGTGAATGCCAAGGTCTTTTTTATTTAAAAGTGCTTTTGCCACAGCATTAGGTATTCCACCTATTCCCAATTGAATCGTTGAGCCGTCCTCTACTAACTCAGCTATATAATTCCCTATTATTTTGTCTTTTTCGTTTGGTTCTACAATAGGAATTTCAGGAACAGGAGCATGATTTTCAACAATGAAGTCCACCTGGCTTATGTGGATTTGTGTATCACCATATGTCCTTGGGAGGTTTTCATTTACCTCTAAAACAACATAATCAGCGTTCTCAAGAATATCTTTTTCATAAGTAATACCTAAAGATAATGATAAATATCCATGTTTATCCATTGGAGTTGCTGTGCCTAGGAAAAACCTGGGTTTTCTATAGTGTAATCTTTTTGTTGAAGCTAAATGAAGATGATTGGGTATAAAAGATACTGTTCCATATTTATGTGCTTCCCTTAATCCTGCAGTATAAAACCATGATTCAGTAAGAAAATGCCCTTTCATTGATGGATTCATAAAAAATTCATAATCTTTCATTGGAAGACATACAACAACCGTTACATCTTCAACTCTATCTTTTATAGTATGGAGTTTACTTAAAATGCCTTGAGGCTCTGAAGCAGCCATAGCAGAAACAATTTCATCTCCACTGTTAATCTTTGATAAAATTTCTTCAACAGAAACTAACTTCTTTTTGTATAGTTCTTTATAATCCATGTTTAAAACCTCCTGTCATAAAATTTATGCCATAAAACTTATTCTATAGGTCCCCACTTTATTGTAATTGCATCCCATACATAACCTATCCCTGCACTTACCCATACTACTACATCACCATCTTTTATTTTTCCTTCTTCTAGTGCAAGTTGTGTTGAAAGTATCTGGTCGATCTGACCCATATGCCCATAGTTTTCTAAGTAAATCGATTTGTCAGGAGATAAGCCTAGTTCATTTAAAATAAATTCATGAGCAGACCTTTTCATGTGAAGTATCGCAAGATAGCCAATATCGGAAGGTGTATATCCGCTTTTCCTTAGAGATTCTTTAATCACACCTAAAAAATTAGGCATCGATTTTTCTTCAAGGCCTTTTTTCATATGTTCCATATTCAAAACATCTAATTTATATAGTCCTTTATCAATCATTTCATGGCTTACAGGATATTTTGTCCCTCCACCGACAACAGCAACATCTTCAGAAAAGGAACCATCTGTTATAATTGATGCCTCAAGTACAATGTTCCTATTATAATTTTTCTTAAGGAGAATTGCTCCTCCTCCTGCAGCAAGGTCATACATGAAGGATACGCGCGGATTCTTATAATCAATAAAGTCAACGTTTCTGTATCCACCAGCAATCATAACGGTATTAATATTATCATCTGCAACCATCATATCTTTCGCTATCTTCAAAGCTGCAACTGCTGTACCGCACCTTAACGCCATATCAAAAGCCCACGCATTTTCTGCTCCTATTTCGTATTGTAATTTGATACCAGATGTCCAAAGTAGATATTCTTTGTGTTCTTCGCCTATATATATAATGAGGTCTATTTCTTTTGGATCAACACCAGTTCTTCTCAAACAATCTTTCGCCGCTTGTATTCCCATATGACAAGTATGGTCTTCCGGACCCGGTATAGGCTTTCTTATAATCCCAAATTTGGTTTTTATAATTTCTTCAGGTATACCTGTTTCTTTTGCTATATCTTCAGCTGTCATATATGTCTCAGGAATGTAAAGTCCTGTTCCAACAATTCCTACGTTAATATTCTTTCTTTCCATTTTTCATCTCCTCCTATAGGTTTTGTTAAAAACTCTACAATTTTTTGATTCACTTCCTCTGCTTTTTCTATAAAAAACATGTGTCCTGCATTATCAAAAAATTCAACTTCTGAGTCCTCAATTTTTGAATGCAATAAAAGAGCATTTTCATAAGGTACGATTTTATCGTCTTTACCTGCCATTATTAAAGTAGGAGATTTAATCAAATGAACTCTTGATTCTTCATCAAATGCTAATCCAGCGTAAAATTGTCTTTTGTAAGCGTAAAATGGTTGCGGCTTTTCAAATTTCCATTTCACAATTTGTTCAAATTCATCTTTATGAGTAGAAAGATATTCATCGCTAAAACTTAAAGACATAGCAATTCGCAAATTTTCCAGTGCATTACCTGCACCTGTTCCATTTAACATAATGCTAAGAGTGGACAGTGGTATTGGCACGATATTTGGTCCTCCATAATGAGTAGAACATAATATCAACCTATCAACAAGAGCAGGGTATTCCAAAGCAAGTTCTTGTGCTATATAACCACCCATAGAAACCCCAAGTATGTGAACTTTTTTAAACCCAAGTTCTGTTACCAGAGCCGCTGTATCATCAGCGAACAACTTAATAGAATATTCCATATCAGGTTTATCAGAATCACCAACACCCCTCAAGTCAAAAACAATAACCTTAAAATACTTTTTTAACTCATATATCTGTTTAAACCACATCCATTTCGAACAACCAAGGCCTTCTATTAGTACAAGAGGTTGACCATTTCCGTGTATTTCATAATATAATTCAATATTATTAACTCTGACTTTTGCCATTTGGTAGCCTCCTATCATGAGGTTTTTAGAAAGGGCTTTTTAAAAAGCCCTTTCTAAAATATTAAAAAGTATCACTTAGGTTCAATGTAATCGGTAATTATCTCATAAGTATATTCATTTTCGTTTTTGTATATAGCCTTCATAAAGTACATTGCCCTTTGCGGACTATGGTCTGTCTCTGTATAGGTAAGTTTATAAGCAAGGCCGTCATTCCAATCTTTAAATGTCTCCATGGCTTTTATAAAACCATCCCAAGTAAGATTATCGCCAGCTCTTTTTAATCCTTCAACAAAAGTTTGAGCAGCAATCCATCCTGCAACATGATATCCTGAAGGTGTTTCATTAGGAAAATATTTTTTTATTGTATCAAGGAATAATTTAACTTTAGGTTCATTCTCAGTTTTACCATATATTGGGTAAGCCCACCCTGCAACTATTGCACCATTCCATGCATCCTTTGCAAGTTTAAACATTGTAAGGTCAGAAACCACATAGGAGGCAAGAAATTGCGGCTTATACCCAATTTCTTTTGCCTTGACAGCAATACCTGCAAGAGGTTTCGCGGTACCAAGAAGTATTACAACATCTCCATTAGCTTCTTTTGCCTTTAATACCGGTGTGCTAAAATCTACATCAGTTGTGTTAAAAGGAACAACAGCTTTCAAAAGGTCAGATTTCCCCAGCTTTTCAAGTTGTTCTTTTATAGCATTTAGGCCTTCTGTACCTTGTTCATCGTTTTGATAAATTATTACAATGTTTTTCGCATTTAAATTATCAACCGCATATTGTGCTAGCACATGTCCTTCTGTAGTATAATTAGGCTGTACAGGAAAATAATTTTTCTTGAAGGGAATTGCAAACTTGCTTGACCCTGAGCCCTGGTATACATCAGGAATTCCTTTTTGAACGATATAATCCATTGATGCAAGCAATCCTGGAGTCCCAAGCGTACCTACAAGAGCAAATACTTTATCTTGTTCAACTAATTCCTGAGTTTTTTGTACTGTTACAGCAGGGTTAAATTGATCATCTTTGTATATCAGTTCTATTTTCCTGCCATTTACTCCTCCCTGGTCGTTAATGTAATTAAAATAAGCTTGCATACCATGGAGCATTGGTGTGCCAATTACTGCTACTGGTCCTGTCAACGCCAGTGTTGTACCTACTTTTACTGTTGTATCTGTCACTCCTTGAGCCAGTTCTTTTTTTGTTTGTTCTTTTTGTGAAGCCGGGGTACTTGGCTGTTCATTATTTTTGTTTCCACAACCTGTTAAAATAATCCCTAATGTAAATATTAAAGCAAATGCTATTACAAACAATTTTTTAATAAACTTTTTCCCCATAATTATCCTCCTCTTATTATTTTTAATTTACATTCGACCCTGGGCTTTTACCTCCAAGATAAGTTACTTTCACCTCCTCATTATTTTTTAAATCTTCTGCTTTTCCTTCCATTACTACTAATCCAGTTTGCAAAATATAAGCATAATTAGCTATTGCTAATGCCTGTCTGGCATTTTGCTCCACTAAAAGTACTGTTACCCCTTCTTGATTAATTTCTTTAATAATTTCAAATATTTCCTTAACTACACGTGGTGCAAGTCCTAATGAAGGTTCATCAAGCATTAACAATTTTGGCTTTGCCATCAATGCCCTTGCTATTGCGAGCATTTGTTGCTCTCCACCACTTAAAGTACCAGCAATTTGATTTTGTCTTTCTCTAAGCCGTGGAAAATAATGATAAATCCTATCAAGGTCTTTTGAAATATTATTTTTGTCCTTTCTGGTATAAGCACCTATTTTTAAATTTTCTAAAACGGATAAACCAGGGAAAATTTCTCTTCCTTCAGGAGATTGTACAATACCCTTAGATACAATTAATTCGGGAGGTTTGCCATCTATTCTTTCTCCCATAAACTCTATTTTCCCACGGTCAGGTTTTAAAAGCCCTGATATAGTTCTAAGTATTGTGGTTTTTCCTGCACCATTGGCACCTAAAATTGCAACAATATCTCCTTCTTTTATTTCAATTGTTATGCCTTTTAGCACTTTAACGTATCCGTAGGAAGATTCTATATCAATAAGGCTAAGCAATCTCTTCACCCCCCAGATATGCTTCGATGACAGCAGGATCAGATTTTACTTTTTCTGGTATACCTTCGCATATTTTTTTGCCAAAATTCATTACACAAATATTCTCACATATATTCATGACAAGAGACATGTCATGTTCTACTAAAAGTATTGTAATACCAAGCTCATCTCGCAATTTTAATATTAATTCAGCTAATTCATCTGTTTCACTGTGATTCATACCTGCAGCAGGTTCATCTAACATGATTAGTCGTGGTTGAGATACAAGTGCTCTTCCTATTTCTACTAGCTTTTGTATTCCATAAGGTTGTGCCGATGCATATTCATGTGCTTTGTCTTCTATATTGAGAATTTTAAGTATTTCCATAGCTTCCTCCCTAATTCTTCTCTCTTCTTTTCTTACAGAAGAGAGCATAAAAGCAGCGGATAATATGTTCTCTCTTGTAAATGCAACTTGACCAACAAGCAAATTTTCTAATACAGTCATATGCTTAAAGAGTTCTACATTTTGAAAAGTTCTAGATATCCCTGCTCTTATTATTTCATGAGGTTTAAGCTTTGTAATTTCCTTACCCTCAAAAATAATTCTGCCGGAGGTAGGATTGTAAAACCTTGATACGCAATTAAAAACAGTTGTTTTCCCAGCACCATTAGGACCTATAAGACCATAGATTTCACCCTTTTTAACACTAAAACTGAGAGAATCAACAGCTTTCAAACCTCCAAATTCCATAGTTAAATTGTCAACTATTAAATGTTCCATGCATTATCCCTCACTTCTCTATCTTAACTACGATTTTTTCTTGGTGCTTCGCAAATAATTTCTCAAATTTATCTTTTAGTCTAGCTCCCGCATATGCTATACCGTTTGGATAAAAGATTACGACGGCTATTATAATTGCACCTGTAATAATTTGCGATAAACTTTTTATGGGTAAATTGGAGGTAATCTGTGGAAGCCACGTCATAATTATTGCCCCAATTATGGACCCACTTATTGTTCCTATCCCGCCTATAACAATCATTGCAAGAAAATTAAGAGACATCCCTATGCTGAATGCATAATCATAAGGAGTCATAAAACCAAGCAGGTGAGCATAAAGGCTTCCTGCAATTCCTGTATAAAATGCGCTTAATCCAAAAGCTAATGTTTTATAATACGAAACATTTATTCCCATTGCCTTTGCAGCAATTTCACTGTCTCTCATAGCCATTAGGCTTCTGCCCACTTTTGTCCTTATAATATTCCAAGTCAATATTACAAGAACAATAGTTAAAATTAAGATAATATAGTAATAACTTAGATACGAATTAAACTTAAAACCAAATAATTCAGGTTTCAATGGTTTTATACCTGAAAAACCACCAGTAAAACTTGTCCATATAGCAAAAATTTGTGTTACAGCTACACCAAATCCAAGAGTAGCTATCGCTAAATAATTCCCTTCCAACTTCAGTGCAGGAAGTCCTAAAAGAATCCCCACAATACCTGTTATTAAACCTGATAATATAAGTGCTATAAAAAATGGCACATGAAGTGTAAGTGTTAAATATGCTGAAGTATAAGCACCAACAGCCAAAAAAGCACCATGTCCCAAGGATATCTGTCCTGCATAACCCATTAGAAGATTAAGGCCTATTGCGACAATTGCATATATAAGCGACAAATCTAAAAGATACTGAAGGCTACCCGGTAAATTTAATATAGGTGGAATTAATGTAGCAATTAAAATTAGAACTATCCATGAGATGTATTTTTTTGCATTCATTTTTACACCTTCTTTCCCACTTTTTGGCCAACAAGTCCCGTAGGCTTAATCCATAGCATTATAACTATAAGAGCAAACGCAAATGTCGAACTCAGTTGCGCAGAAATATAGCCACTTGCAATGTTTTCTAACACTCCAAGTATTAACCCTCCTACTACAGGCCCCACAAAAGTTGTAAATCCTCCTAAAACTGCAGCAGTAAATGCCTTTAGCAACACAGAAGACATCATATTTACATCAAGAAATGTAGTTGGGGCTATGAACATACCTGCAATTGCACCAAGTATAGAACTTACAACCCAAGTAATAGAATAAACATGATTAACAGCAATACCCATTAACCTTGCAATAGTTGGATTTTCTGATGTAGCCCTTATAGCAATTCCAGCAAGAGTATATTTCAACATATAAAACAAAATTCCCATTATAAATACTGTAATAACTAATGTCAAAAGATTTGACTTTGATATCACTGCACCAAAAATTTTTAATTCCCCCCCGACAATTGCTGGAAAACTATGAGTCTCAAAACCAAATGCCCATCCTGCTATACCATTTACAATCATCATAAGACCTAATGTCACAATTAAAAGACTTAAAACTGGAGCATTTTGTATAGGTCTTATGAAAAATCTTTCTACGATAAATCCTAAAACTGACGCAAACAAAAGTGCCAATATAAAAGCTTCCCAATAAGACATACCATAGGATGTCATAGTTGTATATGCAATAAAAGTAGAAAACATCGCCATTTCGCCCTGTGCGAAATTTACTACATCAGAAGTTTTGTATATCAATACGAGACCTAATGCTGCTAATGCATATAATCCACCTGTAGCAAAACCGCTTATTAATTGTTGCAATAACATGTACTAACCTCCCATTCCAATAATTTCTGCTTACTCCTTTGGTGCAAGTACTGTCGCCATGCCCTCCAGTACAACTTCGTTATTTTGATTTGTACATATTGTTTTTAATATAACTCGATTTTTTTCAGGGATGATTTCTACTACTTCTACCTCAGCTTTGATTGTATCGCCAATCCTTACAGGTTTTGTAAACTTCAATTCTTGACCAAGATAAATAGTTCCCGGTCCTGGTAACTTAGTACCCAAAACAGCAGAAATTAACCCCGCTGTCAACATTCCGTGAGCTATCCTTCCCTTAAACATCGTTTTTTCAGATGCTACCTGATTAATATGGGCAGGATTAAAATCACCTGTAATCCCAGCATATAAATATACATCTGTTTCTGTAATTGTTTTCTCAAAATAGTCTTTGTCACCAATTTTTAATTCATTAATCGTTTTCCCCATAATGCTACTCCTTTCAGTTGTTTTTCTCTAAATAGTAAAAGCAAAAAAAGTGCCAACTATTAATTTTGCTTAAAAATTTTTAGAAAATAAGCAGTCAAATGTGGATTTTTTAAATGTCCACCCTTTAAATTAAAAATTCTCTTGTTGCTTTTAAAGACATTACAAAATACAATTTTTTATTGATAAATGTCTCACAATAATACAAAAAAACGCAAGAGATATGTCTCCTGCGTTTTCAAAATTTGTAGCTTTTCGCTACACAGTATCATTTTACTTCATTATCTTCGAGAATATTAAACTTTTTTAGCTTCCGATAAAGTCTTGACCTTGGTATTTTTAATATTTCTGCTGCTTGTGATTTATTATAGTTACACTCTTTTAAAGTCTCAAGGATTATCTTCTCTTCAAATTCTTCAAGCATTTGCTGAAGTCCCGACCCTTTCTTCCTTATGGGTATCTCTTTGTTTAGAATATAAAGAGGAATGTCTGTTTTCCTAATTGTATCACCTTCCGAATTGACAACCATTCGCTCAACTGCATTTCTAAGTTCCCTTATGTTACCTGGCCAATCATATTTCTCCAAAATATCATACACTTCCTTAGAAATTTTTTTGTATATTCCAGAATTCTGAGCCAAAAGGTACAAAAAATGATCTATCAAAAGTGGAATATCTCCTTTTCTTTCACGCAATGGTGGAACATTAAGCATTAATACATTTATCCTGTAAAACAAATCACTCCTAAATTTGCCTTCTTTAATAAGTTTTGTAAGGTCTTTGTTTGTCGCTGATATTACGCGTACATCAACTCTAATAGGTTCTTTGCCACCTACTCTTTCGATTTCTCCTTCTTGAAGCACTCTTAAAAGTTTTGCTTGCATTGTATACGGCATATCACCTATTTCATCTAAAAAGATAGTACCATGATTTGCAAGCTCGAACTTACCTATTTTACCGCCTTTTTGAGCTCCTGTAAAAGCGCCTTCTTCATAACCAAATAGCTCTGATTCCATTAACTGCTCTGGTATAGCAGCACAATTTACAGTTACAAAGGGATAATCTCTTCTGCTACTTGAATTGTGGATTGCCTGAGCAAAAAGTTCTTTCCCTACCCCACTTTCTCCATATATAAGAATATTGGAATCCATACTAGCCATTTTTATAGCTTTTTTCTTACACTCAATTATTGCATCACTTTTTCCAACAATATTCTCCCATGAATACCTGGCACCACGAATTTTTCTTAATGTTTTTTTATAGTGATTAAGTTCAGTCTCTAAAAGCCTGTTTTTTTCTATGAGTTTTCTAAGTTCATTTAAATCCTCAAACAAAATCATTCCAAAACCGCCAATAACCTCGTCGCCATCTTTTATCGCAATTCTATGCACAATAGCTTCTTTTCCATTGGCAAACTTATGTCTATAGGCAATCTCGTTCTGTCCTGTTTTCAAAACAAGAGGAAATCGCGAGTTTCGATCAACGTCCAATACGTATCTGTTAATAACTTTTTCTTTTTCCAAGCCTAAAAAATCTAAAAACGTTTTATTCATCATTCTTATATTACCTTCTGCATCAAGTATATCAAAAGCAATTGGCAGTTTGTCAAAAACACTTTCAAATAAAAATTCCATTTTTTCACTAAACAAAAACGACTTGCCAACATTCTTGCCCATCTTTTCTCTCCCCTTAATATTAAAAAGAAGGGATGTATCATTTTAGGACATCCTTTGATATTTATTATATATGTAATCGTTATTAAAAGTCAATAACCCCCGGCATAAACCGAGGGCCATTATTTTCTCTATTTACTTTACATTTCTATAATCATTGATATGCCCATACCACCGCCTATGCAAAGTGTCGCAAGCCCAAGATGGGAACCTCTCTTCTTCATTTCATAAAGCAGTGTCACTAAAATCCTAGCTCCGCTTGCACCAATAGGATGGCCTAAAGCTATTGCACCACCGTTGACATTTACTTTATTCATGTTAAATTTAAGTTCTTTTGCAACTGCTAACGCTTGTGCTGCAAAGGCTTCATTAGCTTCTATAAGGTCAATGTCTTCAATTTTTAAGCCTGCTTTATCAAGAGCCTTCCTTGTAGAATAAATAGGACCTAATCCCATAACACTTGGATCAACACCTGCATAAGCATAAGACTTAATTGTAGCAAGTGGAGTAATTCCTAACTCTTTTGCTTTGTCTTTTGACATAACAACCACAGCAGCTGCTCCATCGTTTATGCCAGATGCATTTCCTGCTGTAACTGTTCCATTCGGTTTAAACGCAGGTTTTAATTTAGAAAGAGCCTCTAATGTTGTACCAGGTCTATAATGTTCATCCGTTTTAAATTCTATGGGATCGCCTTTTTTCTGAGGAATTAAAACAGGTACAATTTCATCGTTAAACCTTCCTGATGTAATCGCAGCTTCTGCAAGCTTTTGGCTTCTTAGCGCAAATTCGTCTTGCTCTTCCCTTGTAATTCCATATCTTTCAGCAACATTTTCAGCTGTTATACCCATAAGATATTGATTAAACACATCGGTTAAACCGTCGTATACCATAGAATCCACTATTTTACCATCGTTCATTCTATAGCCAAATCGAGCTTCATTTAAAAGATATGGCGCTCTTGACATATTTTCCATTCCACCAGCAACAACTATTTCTGCATCTCCTGTCATAATAGCCTGTGCTGCCATTGCTACAGTTCTAAGTCCTGATCCACAAACCATATTAATTGTTGCAGATGTTACTTCAACTGGAATTCCTGCTTTCACTGCCGACTGCCTTGCTGGGTTTTGTCCTAGTCCTGCTTGTATTACATTTCCCATAAGCACTTCATCCACTTGTTCAGGAGCAATGTTTGCCCTTTTCAAAGCCTCTTTTATAACAATTGCTCCTAAGTCTACAACAGGAATACCGGCCAAACTACCTCCAAATTTTCCTATTGCAGTTCTCGCACCACTTACAATTACAACTTCTCTCATACAAATCAATCCTCCTTACGGGTTTAACTTTTCCTTTAACTTCTGGGCTACTATTTCAGGCACAAATTTAGAAAAACCCCCTCTGAACTGAGCAATTTCTTTTACTGCACTAGAACTAAAATAACTGTATTGCTCATTTGTCATTAAAAAAACTGTCTCAATTGAAGGATCTAATTTTTTATTAATTAAAGCCATTTGAAATTCATACTCAAAGTCAGAAATCATCCTTAAACCTCTTATTATAACATCAGCTTTTACTTTTTTTGCATAATCTACTAATAAGCCATCAAAGTAATCTATTTGGACATTAGGAATATTTTTTGTTGTAACTTTTAAAAGTTCAATTCTTTCTTCTATTGAAAATAAAGGCTTTTTGATTGGATTTAAAAGTACAGCGACAATTAATTTGTCAAATAAAAGTGCTCCTCTTTTTATAATATCTATATGGCCATATGTAACTGGATCAAAACTTCCTGGATAAATTGCTGTTTTCATGTCAATTCTTTCCTTTTTAGATTATATTCGTTATTTATATTCAAAAAATCCTTTCCCTGTTTTTCTTCCCAAAAGTCCTGCTCTAACCATTTTTCTCAAAAGCGGATGGGGTCTGTATTTTGAATCATTAAATTCTGAATAAAGTGTATCCATTATTGCAAGAACTACGTCATTGCCTATAAGGTCAGAAAGAGCAAGAGGTCCTATGGGATGGTTTGCTCCTAATTTCATCGCTTCATCTATGTCAGATGCAGAAGCTACTCCATCAGCTAAAACTCCTATAGCTTCATTTATCATGGGAATTAAAATCCTGTTTACCACAAAACCAGGAGCTTCATTGACTTCAACAGGAGTCTTACCAAGCTTTTGCGCCAGCTCTTTTACTGTATTAAAAGTCTCTTCAGAAGTCTTCATGCCTTTTATAACTTCTACTAATTTCATGACAGGCACAGGGTTAAAAAAGTGCATTCCGATAACTTTTTCAGGCCTTGCTGTGCTACTTGCTATTTCTGTTATTGAAAGAGAAGAAGTGTTTGTTGCAAGTATTGTACCTTCTTTGCATACGTTATCAAGCTCTTTAAAAATTTGTTTTTTAATCTCCATGTTTTCTATAGCTGCTTCAATAACAAAGTCAACATCTTTCGCCTCATTAATGTCAACAGTGCCTTTTATTCTTCCTAAAACTTTATTTTTTTCTTCTTCTGTAATTTTGCCTTTTTCAACACTTCTTTTGAGATTGTTTTCAATTACTCCTAAACCTCTTTCTACAAACTTGATATCTACATCTCTTATTATGACATCGAAACCATTTTCTGCAAATACCTGGGCTATTCCCGAACCCATTGTACCTGCACCGACTACAAATATTTTTTGCATTTTAAAACACCCCTTCTAAATTTATTTATAAGAGGGTCAGCTGCCAAAAGGTCAGCCGCCCTCTTTTTTATATATGCAAAATTCATGCCATCTCGTTATTTTTAATCCTCTTTATTTCCTCTATCAATGCCGGTATTACTTTAAATAAATCTCCAACTATTCCATAATCAGCTACTTTAAAAATAGGTGCATCAGGATTTTTATTTATGGCAACTATCGTTTTTGCATTTCCCATGCCTGCAATATGCTGTATCGCCCCACTAATTCCACAAGCTATATAAAGCTTTGGCCTTACGGTTTTACCTGTCTGCCCCACTTGGTGGTCAGAGGAAATCCATCCTGCATCAACTGCAGCACGAGAAGCTCCTACCACTCCTCCTAAAGCATCAGCTAATTGCTGAATTAGCTTAAATCCTTCTGCTCCTCCTACCCCCCTTCCTCCAGAAACAATAATATCTGCCTCTTCTATATTTACTTTACTCTTCGCTTCTTTTATTATATCAAATATTTGGGTCCTTATGTCACCCTCTTTAATATTTGCCTGTATTTCTATGATTTCTCCTTTGCGCTTTCCGTCTTTTGGAGCTTTTTTCATAACTCCAGGCCTCACAGTCGCCATCTGAGGCCTTCTTTCTGGACATATTATTGTGGCAATGAGATTGCCTCCAAAAGCAGGACGTATTTGTAAAAGCAATCCATTTTCATCTATATCAAGTCCCGTACAGTCTGCTGTAAGGCCAGTGTGCAATCGTGAAGCAATTCTTGGTGCAAGGTCTCTTCCTATATATGTGGCTCCATACAAAATCGCTTCTGGCTTTAACTCATTTACAAGGTCTGCAATGACTTTTGCATAGCCTTCTGTCGTATAGTTTTTAAGAAGGGGATTATCTATTACATACACTACATCAGCACCATATTTGATTAATTCATCTGCCAGCCCTTTCACACCATATCCAATTAACACTGCACAAGCTTTTACACCTTTTTTATCAGCAAGTTTTCTCGCTTCTCCTAATATCTCTAAAGATACATTCATTAATCTTTGCTCTCTTTGCTCGGCGAACACCCATATATCTTTGTATTCATTCATTTTTTCCAGCCTCCTTCATATAACATGCTTTTCAACTAATCTTTGGACAAGGTTTTGCACACATTCCTTTACATTGCCTGTAAAAATTTCTCCTGCCCTTTGTGTCTCTGGAGTAGTTGTGGAAATAACTTTTGTAGGAGACCCTTTAAGTCCAACTTCTTGAGGATCTACTCCTAAATCTGCAGCAGTCACAATTTTAACTTCTTTTTCTCTATACGCTTCAAATATTCCCTTTATAGAAGGATACCTTGGAGTATTAAGCTCTTTAATCGCTGTTAAAAGCACAGGCATTTTGACTTTTATGACTTCATATCCGTCTTCAAGTGCTCTTTTTACGATAAGTGTATCACCTTCAATTTCTACTTCTTTAACATATGTCACTTGAGGAATATTAAGCTGTTCAGCCAATTGGGGGCCTACCTGCGCAGTATCCCCATCTATAGCTTGTCTACCACAGAATATTATGTCATAGTCAAATTTTTTAGCCATCTTTGACAAAGTTTTGGCAGTTGCATAAGTATCAGCACCCGCAAATACTCTATCAGTCAAAAGATATGCCTCATCGGCACCCATAGCCAGTGCCTCTCTTAACGCAGTTTCAGCCTGTGGAGGTCCCATTGTTATGACAATAACTTTTGCTCCATATTCTTCTTTAATTCTTATAGCTTCTTCTAAAGCATTTTTATCATCTGGATTTATTATGCTGGGAACCCCTTCTCTTATAAGGGTTTTTGTAACTGGATCTATCTTGACTTCGTTAGTGTCAGGCACTTGTTTTATAAACACAAGTATATTCATGGCAATTCCTCCTTACATCTTTAATAAATTCGAGGCTATGACCATCTTTTGAACTTCTGAAGTACCTTCATATATTTCTGTTATCTTTGCGTCTCTCATTAATCTCTCAACTGGATAATCTTTTGTATAGCCGTATCCACCAAAAATTTGTACTGCCTTTGGAGTAACTTCCATGGCTGTCTCAGAAGCAAAAAGCTTTGCCATAGCAGCTTCCATCGTATAACTTAAATTGTTTTGTTTTCTCCATGCAGCGTAGTAAACAAGATGTCTAGCTGCACTTACTTTTGTAGCCATTTCAGCAATATACCACTGTAAGCCCTGAAATTTCCCTATAGGCCTTCCAAATTGTTGCCTCTCTTTCACATATTTTGTGACCTCGTCTAACGCAGCCTGAGCTATTCCTAAGGCTTGAGCGCCAATACCTATTCTTCCGCCGTCCAAAGTCACCATTGCTATCTTAAACCCTTCTCCTTCTTTGCCAAGTAGGTTTTCTTTAGGCACTACACAGTCTTCAAATACCAATTCTGCTGCCCTCGAGCCTCTTATGCCCATTTTTTCTTCTACTTTTCCTATATAAAAACCGGGAAAATCTTTTTCTATAATAAAAGCACTTATTCCTTTAGTACCTTTAGATTTATCGGTCATAGCAAAAACTATATATACATCTGCCTTTCCGCCGTTGGTTATAAAAATCTTAGAGCCGTTTAAAATGTAATGATCTCCTTCTAATACTGCTGTCGTTTGCTGAGCTGCTGCATCAGTTCCAGCATTAGGCTCTGTAAGCGCAAAAGCCCCTAACTTTTCTCCTTTTGCCAATGGTATTAAGTATTTCTCTTTTTGCTCTTTTGTTCCCCACTGGAAAATAGGAAAACATGCCAATGATGTATGAGCAGACAATATTACGCCTGTCGCCGCACAAGCGCGAGATATCTCTTCCACTGCTATAATATAACTTATATAATCTCCTCCTGCTCCTCCATATTCCTTTGGATATGGAATTCCCATCATATCAGCTTTCGCCATTTTTTTGACATTATCCCAAGGAAATTCACCCGTTAAATCAATTTCCTTTGCTTTAGGTGCAATCTCTTTTTCAGCAAATTCTCTTACTATTTTCCTTACCATCTGTTGTTCTTTCGTCAATGAAAAATCCATTAAAATTCCTCCTTTTTTTGATATTTTTTTAACACTTAAGATTACAGATAAAGGGTTATCACCCTTTATCACCACGTATCACTTATCCACAAATTTAGGAGCTCTTTTTTCTAAAAAAGCTGCCATACCTTCTTTTTGGTCCTCTGTAGCAAAACAAACAGCAAAAGCCTTTGCTTCATAACTCATACCTGTTTCAATATCTGCATTAATCCCTATATTTATAGCTTCTTTTGCAAGCCTTACAGCAATCATCCCCTTTGACATTATCTTTTTCGCAATGTTATAAGCTTCTTCCAATAGTTTTTCTTGCTCTACTACTTTTGAAACAAGTCCTATTCTTAAAGCTTCTTCAGCATCTATCATGTCCCCTGTGTAAATAAGCTCCTTCGCTTTTGACACTCCTACAATTCGAGGTAGTCTTTGTGTGCCTCCAAATCCCGGTATAATACCAAGTCCCACCTCTGGCTGCCCAAATTTTGCATTGTGACTTGCAATCCTTATGTCACAAGCCATTGCCAGTTCACAACCTCCTCCAAGAGCGTAACCATTAACAGCAGCAATAACAGGCTTTTTCATAAGTTCAATCTTTCTAAACACTTTTTGGCCAAACTCAGCAAATTCTTTTGCTTTAAGTGGATTCATATCCTTCATTCATTTCAGAAATGTCCGCTCCCGCTACAAAAGCTTTTTCTCCTGCTCCTGTTATTATTACTACTTTCACCTCCTCATTTTCCTTAACTTCTTCTAAAGCCTGGTCTATTTCTTTAAGAGTTTCTAAATTCAACGCATTCAAAGATTTAGGTCTGTCAATAGCAATGAGGGAAACGCCTTCATTTAGTTCTAGCTTAATATTTTTAAATTCCATAAAAAACCCTCCTTCTTGTTTTATCATTAAAATTTAAAAGCAAAATTCATGCCAAAATTAAAATAGATGGATAGAAAATTTACACTACCCATCTATTTTAGCAGTTTCTCCTTTTAACTTTTTAAAGAGCTCTTCTTCATTTAATCTATATGATACAGTAAATAAACTATCACTTAAATGAACATTTTCTAAAATTACATCATCAGGTACCTTTAAATCTATTGGCGAGAAATTCCAAATCGCCTTAATTCCCGCTCTCACCAGTCTGTCAGCAGTATATTGAGCATTATCCTTGGGAATACATAAAATACCTATGTCGATTTTATTACGGGCTATAAAATCTTCTACTGTTTCTATGTCCATCACTTCAACATCTCTAATTTTAAGCCCAAATAAACGAGGATTAATATCAAAAATCCCCTTTAAATTAAAGCCAGATTTTTCAAAGCTAGTATAATTGGCAATCGCTTGACCAAGATTTCCTGCTCCTATGATGATAGTATTATAAGTTTTATCAAGGCCTAAAATCTTAGTCAAATTATTATAAAGCTCTTCTACATTATAGCCATATCCCTGCTGTCCAAAACCGCCAAAATTATTTAAATCTTGTCTAATTTGAGAAGCAGTAACTCCCATCCTTTCGCTTAATTCTCTAGAAGAAATACGCTTTACATCGTTTTTAAGAAGTTCTTCAAGATATCTATGATATCTTGGGAGCCTTCTTATTACAGCCATTGATACTATAGTCTTTTTGCTCACTGTCCTCACCTCATTCTACTATGTAATTGAATTATATAATATTGTAAATTTTTTGTCAACGTAATAAAAACATAGTAGAATATGAGGAATTCTAAAAAATTTCTGTAATAGCACTAAAATTTTTTAATTTTGCTGGCTTTTAGGCTCCCATTTATTATATTCTGTATTCATAATGACAATGTCTACTCTTCTATTAAGTCTTCTATGTTCTTCTGAGTCATTTGGAACAACAGGCCTGTATTCCCCATATCCTACTGCAGAAATTCTGGCAGGTTCTATACCTACTTCATTTACTAATATTTTCACTACATTAGTTGCTCTTATAACAGACAGTTCCCAGTTTGAATCAAATTTATTATTGTGTATTGGGAGGTCATCAGTAAAACCTTCCACTCTAATATGATTTGGAAGACTTTTTAACATATCACCTATTTTTATTAAAACCTCTTTCTCTTCCGGATGTACATCAGCAGAACCTAAATCAAAAAGAAGAGAATCCTGCATACTTATTACAAGTCCTCTTTCATCTATATAACTTGTTACCATACCTTGAAGATTGTTTTCTTTTATAAAACCGTTCAATTGCTTTTCAATTTCTCCCAAACTATTTTTGTCTCCACTATTACCTTGAACAAAGCTGCTCCCACTATACTGGCCTATCACGTAATCAGTTCCAGTAAAAGTTTTGCTTAAAGAACTGGCAATTTGAGCAAATTTGGTAGCATTAATAGTACTTATAGTATACATCACTATAAAAAATATTAAAAGTAAAGTAATCATATCAGAATAAGTAAGCAGCCATCTTTCGTTATTTGGCTTTGATTCATCTTCCAACCTCTTCATTTAATTCAACACTACCTTTCTGAGGTATATTTTTTCGCTGCGCTTGTGTAATAAATGTCATTAACTTTCTCTCTAAAATCTTTGGATTTTCACCAGCTTGCAGTGAAAGACTTCCTTCTAATATCAATTCTCTTTCCGTCCTTTTAATATGAGCTCTATTTTTTAATTTTTGAGCAATAGGAAGCCACAACAAGTTTGCAGAACTGACACCATAAAGTGTAGCTATAAATGCTACCGCTATAGAAGGACCTAATTTGTCTGGTTCACTTAAATTACTTAACACGTGAACGAGTCCCATAACTGTTCCTATGATACCCATTGTGGGTGCATAACCACCCGCAGATTCAAAAATACCTGCTTCCTTTTTTGCTTCCATATCCTCTATATATATTTTATTCTCCATTGTCGTTCTAATAAGTTCCATATCAGAACCATCAACAACTAATTCTAAACTTTCCTTTAAAATAGGGTCAAATTTTTTTATTTCTTCAGACTCAATCTCTGATTCGAGGCTTAAAAGTCCTTCGCTTCTTGCTTTTTGAGCCAAATAAGTAAAATACTTTATTATCTCAAGATAATTATCCTTTTCATTTTTAAAAGCCCTTGCTAAAAGCCCCGGCACTTTTTTAATGTCATCCATAGAATAAGAAGTTATAGTAGCACCTATAGTACCCCCAAAAACTATTAAAGCAGCTGAAACACCTATTAAAGAAGTAACAGTACCTCCCTCTAGTGTAAATGCATAAATCAAAGAGCCTACTCCAAGAACTATGCCCACTATTGTTGCTATATCCAAGTCCATCACCTTCCATTTAGAAATACACTCATTAATTTTTATCGACACATATTAAAAAAAAGTTATAGTTACTACACTTTTACAAAATAAATTTTTTTGATATATTTAATATGAACAGGAGGTTATATTTATGGCAATAATAACAGTAAGCAACGTGACAAAAAGTTACGGTATCGATATAATTCTACAAAATATTTCTTTTATAGTCAACGAAGGAGACAAAATAGGAGTAATAGGCGAAAATGGTGCTGGAAAATCCACTCTTTTTAACCTTTTAGCCGGTTTTACTGAAGTTGACAGTGGAACAATTTCAATTTCTGCAAATAAAATCGGATATCTACAACAAAATACTGTAATTGAATCTGAAAAAAGTATATATGAAGAAGTAAAAACAGTTTTTGATGAAATATTCCAATTAGAAAAGCAAATTAAATCTCTAGAGGAAAAAATCTCACAAACAAAAGATTCACATCTACTTGATAAACTTTTTTTGGAATATTCCTTTTTAACAGACAAGTACAATGAATTAGATGGTTATTCTGTAGAAAGTAAAATAAGAGGGGTTTTAAATGGATTAGGATTTGACGTGTCCCAATTTGATACACCTGTATCAACTTTAAGCGGCGGTCAAAAAACCCGTCTTATGCTGGCAAAAACTTTACTTTTAAGTCCAGATGTCCTATTATTAGACGAACCTACCAATCACTTAGACATAAACTCAATAGAATGGCTAGAGCAATATTTAAAATTTTATAATGGTACAATTTTAATTATATCCCATGATAGGTATTTCTTGGATAAAATTGTCACTCGAATATTTGAAATTGAAAATACTCATTTAAGTGTTTACGAAGGCAATTACACAGAATATTTAAAAAGAAAAAAATTGGAAATGGAAGCAAAGTTAAAAGCTTATGAAGAACAGCAAAAAGAAATAAAAAGAATAAAATCTATTATACAGATTCAAAAAAACCGTAGAACAGAAAAATCAGTAAAAATGGCGGAAAGCAAGCAAAAACTATTGGAAAAGATGGAAATAATAGAAAAGCCAGTGATAAATAATAAATCTATCAACTTGCGTTTTGATTTCGATTTAGAAAGCGGAAATGATGTATTGACAGTCAAAAATTTGTCTTTACGCTTTGACAGACAAATTTTCTCCAATGTATCTTTTGAAATAAAAAAAGGGGAAAAAATTGCCCTTTTAGGGCCAAACGGAATAGGAAAAAGCTCTCTTTTAAAAATATTAGTGGGGGAAATTGACAATTTTGAAGGGGAAATTAAATTTGGCACAAACGTAATAACAGGTTATTACGAACAAGAATTTAAAAGTTTAAATGCTGAAAAAACAGCCATTGATGAAATATGGGATGAAAATCCATATCTTACTCAAACAGAAGTGAGGACATTATTAGCTTCTTTTCTTTTTAGAGAAGAAGATGTCTTTAAAACTATCTCTACACTAAGTGGTGGTGAAAAGGCAAGGCTTTCATTGCTAAAGCTCATCCTTTCAAAAGCGAATTTTCTACTTATGGATGAACCAACTAACCATTTAGATTTAAAAGCAAAAGAAGTATTAGAAGAAGCTTTGTTAGATTATACTGGAACTTTATTATTTGTCTCCCATGACAGATATTTTATAGACAAAATTGCTACAAAAGTGATGATTTTGACACCTCAAGGTGTAGAAGTATACTTAGGTAATTACAGCTATTATATAGAAAAGAAAAACCAGCTTAACGAAAAAAAAGAAGAAACAATCAAAAAAACAAAAACACAGATAAAAAACGAAAGGTATAAAGAAAGATTAGCTAAACTTAAGTTAAAGCAGCAAAAAGAGTATCTGAAAAACCTTGAAAATTCAATTTATCAAGCTGAAGAAAGAATAAAATATTTGGAAGAAAAAATGTGTGATGCTAAAATTTATAAAACAGGAGAAATTGTAGAAATACAAAAAGAATACAACGCCCTTAAAAGCAAATTAGAACAAATGTATGAAGAATGGGAAAATTTAAGCGGGTAAAAACCCGCTTTAGTATCCTTTATCTAAATTTACAATATTTCTCAAAGGTCTTCCTTCTTTATAAGCTATCAAATTTTCTCTTAAAATTTCCATCGCTCTTTTCATGTATAAAGGCGTGACCCCTGCAATGTGAGGAGTGATTATCACATTTTCCATATCCCACAAAGGGCTGTCCTCACTTAAAGGCTCTTCTTCAAACACATCCAACGCAGCTCCCTTTATAGCTTTATTCTTGAGGGCATTTATAAGAGCTGATTCATCTACTACTTTGCCTCTTCCCACATTTATAAAATAGCTATCATTTTTCATTTTATTAAACACATTTTCTCCTATCAAATGATAAGTATCTTTAGTCAAAGGAAGTATAGATATTACATAATCGGCAAGTGGCAATATATCACAATCTTCAATAGAGGTATACATTTTTTCCACATACAAAGAAGGTTTGCCCGAATTTCTTATACCATAGACCTTCATGCCAAATTCTTTTAAAAGTCTTGCAATTTCCTCTCCTATGCTTCCTACTCCTATTATCAAAGCAGTCTTACCTGTAAGCTCTGAAACCCTAACAGATCTATCCCATACTTTTTTCATTTGATTTCTTACAAAAACGTTAAGGGCTCTCTCAAACATAAGCATATAGCCTATGACTTGTTGTGAAATTTGATATTTGTGGACATCTCTAGAATTAGTAACTATTACCTTCATTTCTTTCAGTTTTTCAAAAGGAAGAGTATCTGCTCCCGCACTCAAAAGATGAATCCATTTAAGGTTTGAAGCCTTGTCCACAATATTGGAATAAAATTCAAAGTCAAAGCTTATGATAATCTCTGTATCTTTTACATACTTTTCAGCCTCTTCCTCATTTTGAACGTAAAGAACGTCATATCCCTCCATTTGCTCTTTAATTTCTTTTATGTAATTGTCATTTAATTTTGTGAAAAGCAAAATATTTCTCATAATAACCCCCCTAAGCTTTAAAATTTTGATTTATTTTTAATATATTTTCATTCTATTTTATTACAGTAAATACAATGAAATATATTTAAGCACAATATCCACAAAGTTATCCACAGACCTTAAAAGGCAGTACATCATAAACTTCGACAGATTTCCACATTTTCAACAGTCAAATTCTTTCCCCAATCTTTAAGTAAGGAATGGCATTTAAATCCAAGCCAGATGTTTTCCCTTTTATAAAGTCATAATAGGCGGCAGCAGCTATCATTGCCCCATTGTCTGTACAATAAATTTTATCAGGATAATGGACTCTTATTCCAATTTTCTTCGCTTCTTCTCCTAATTTTTCCCTCAAAAAACTATTAGAAGCTACCCCTCCTGCTATAGAAATTTTGCCAATATTTTTCCTCTTTGCTGCATCAATTAATTTTTTTACCAAGACCTCCACCACATTTCTTTGAAAACTAGCCGCCACATCATAAATATTCACCTCTTCTCCTTTTTGCTTTTGCCTGTTTAAATAGTTTAAAACTGCTGTTTTAAGCCCACTAAAACTAAAATCAAAATTTCCTTCCTCCATAAAAGATTTGGGAAACTCAATAGCTTCCATATTCCCCAGCTTTGCAGCCCTTTCAATAGCAGGCCCTCCAGGATATCCCAAGCCCAAAGCTCTTGCTACTTTGTCAAAGGCTTCTCCTGCTGCATCGTCCATTGTCTGTCCCATTACTTCGTACTCTCCATAATTTTTTACAAAAACAATGTGGCTATGTCCACCGGAAGCCACAAGACAAATAAAAGGAGGAGCAAAATCACCCCCTAAGTAATTTGCAGCTATGTGGGCTTCTATATGATTTACTCCTACAAAAGGCTTATTTTTTGCATACGCTAAAGCTTTACCATATGACAAACCGACTAAAAGAGCACCAACTAATCCTGGTCCATATGTAGCCGCAATTACATCTATTTCATCAAGACTTAGCTGGGCTTTTTCTAATGCTTCTGCCACTACGAAAGATATTACTTCAATATGCTTTCTTGAAGCTATTTCTGGCACTACCCCACCATATTTTTTGTGAATCTCTATTTGAGAATATATTACGTTCGACAATACTTCTTTGCCGTTTTTTACAACTCCTGCAGCTGTTTCATCGCAGGAAGATTCTATTCCTAAAATAATTATATCTTTCTCCATTATTCCACCACCATCACAAGTCGTATTTCCACATTATAATTGCATCCTCATTATTATCTTGATAATAGCCTTTTCTTCTACCTAATTGTCTAAAGCCATATTTTGCATACAAATGTTGCGCTGTTATATTTGATTCTCTCACCTCTAATGTCATGGCAGTTATTCCATTTTTCTTAGCAAGGTCAATTAAACCTTCCATAATTTTACTTCCAATTCCTTTAGATCTGTATTCCGGATGAACTGCTATATTGGTTATATGACCTTCATCTACAACCACCCAAAATCCTCCATAACCCACAATTTTGTTGTCAACTTCCGCCACTATATACTTAGCACAGCTGTTCTTTGTAACTTCACTTATAAAAGCTTCTTTAGACCAAGGAGTGCTAAAACTTAGCTTTTCAATTTCCAAGACCTCCTCCACATCTTCTTTCCTCATAGGCCTTATAATAACATCCATTAATTAACTCCCCTCGCCACTTAAACGAATTTCAGCAGCCGATTTCCTTATATACATCGGCTTGAAATCAAAGTAACTAATCACTTCTCCTTTTTTTATCTTTTGAATAGCAAGCTCTCCTATGGAAGCTGCTCTTGCCATGTTATCTTTGTCCTTTGCAAATAAAGCTTTACCCCTTATCATCTCTTGTAATTTATCTTTATAGGAATAAACACCCTCTCCTACGAACAACACTTTGTCAGAATAATTGCTTACCAACTCCGTAATTTCCTCTAAAGAATACACCCCAGCATCTATTAAAACTTCAAAATTACCACCTCTTATCAGCATTCCATAAACATTTTCATTTAAAGCATCTATGACAGGGCATATTAATCCTTCAAATTCACTGACATTATATGCAAGAGCTAAAAGAGAAGATACTCCTACAATAGGTATGTTAAGAGCATGAGCCAAACCTTTTGCAGTGGCAGCACCAATTCTAAGCCCTGTAAAAGAGCCCGGTCCTTCTGAAACAGCCACATGAGTTATTTGATTTATCGGTACTTCACACTTTTTAAGTAGTTCATCTATCATAGGCATTAAAATTACTGAATGCCTTAGATAATTTATAGAGTATTCTCCTATTATCCCCTTTTCATCTACTAATGCAACAGTAGCAGTTTTAGAAGAAGAATCTATTGCCAAAATTTTCATTGCCCCATCTCCTTTAAAAGCTCCTCATATCGTCTCCCAAAATCTTTAAATAAAATAACTCTTTCATCTTCTTTTTCTCCTTTTTGAATTATCACTTCTAACCTTTCTTTCGGAAGTAAAGGTCCTAACCTTTCAGGCCATTCAATTGCACAAACTCCTTCGTCATAAAAATATTCCTCATAACCTATGTCATAAAGGGCTGTGTAATCATCTAACCTATATAAATCAAAATGATAGAGAGGAATCCTGCCTCTATGTTCATTGACTAAAGTAAAAGTCGGGCTGGTAATTGGCTCATTTATTTCTAACCCCTTTGCAATTCCCTTGGTAAAAACAGTTTTGCCACTCCCCAGCTCACCATATAAAAGAATTATATCTCCACTCCTTAACAGCCTTCCTAATTTTTCTCCTAAAGCAATGGTCTCATCTCTATTTTTGCAAATATAAGTCTTCTTCACCAATTCTCACCCCACTCGTTATAACTTTATTATATACTATCTTTTAACAAATTAAAAAGAAAAATAATCCCCAGCATGCGCTGAGGATTCTCAAAAAAATCAATGTTTCAAAACTGGTGAAAGCTTTTTATATATCAATAAAGTGATTAACGAAAGCATAATTCCTTTTAGCACATTGAAAGGAAAAATACCATATGCTATAAGGGTTCTCACATCCACTATGTTTTTATTTGCAGCCTTACTCATACCAATGATAGCATCCATAGGCCATCCCATAACTTTTTGGTACAAAGGCAGAAAAACATAATAATTCAAAAGTGAAGCAGTAAAAGCCATCACTACTGTAGCAATTGCCATAGATATAAGGGCATTTTTTCGCGTCTTATTGAATTGATATATTATGCCTGCTGTGTATACAAATATAGAACCCACAGAAAAATTTGCAATTTCTCCAATGCCACCCGATTGAGTTATAGTAGCATGGATTATGTTTTTAATAAGCTCGACCATTACACCATATAAAGGTCCCATAGCAAAAGAAGCAACTAATGCAGGTACGTCACTAAAATCCAGCTTTAAAAAGCCAGGGAATAGAGGTACCTGAAATTCCAAGTACATCAGTATAAAAGCTGTAGCAGAAAGAAATCCCACTTTTACTATGGCTTGTGTTTTGGTTTTTTCCACAATTCATCCCTCCAATTTTATTTACTAAAAAAATCCTGAAGATAAATCTTCAGGATTTTTGTGATTTATTTCACAAAAATAGGCACAAAAAGAAAATCTTCTCCCCTCCAGACTTTCACTGTCGGCTTTGGAATTTCACCAAATCGACCGCAGGCGCGGCTCGCGGGCTATACCGCCGGTCGGGAATTTCACCCTGCCCCGAAGATTTACCTTCATCTTTTCAATTTTAACTTTATTCTCTCACTTTTATCTCTCTTTGTCAATAGTTTTTGTGAAAAATTTTTAATTTATTTTCATAAGCTTATAACTGTGCCTGCTTTTCCCTCTAAAGCTTCTAATGCTTTGCCTAAAGAAGTAATTATAGCTCGCCTTCCTACTTTTGACTTTGCAAACCTCACTGCTGCTTTAACTTTTGGAAACATACTGCCTGGTGCAAAATGGCCTTCTTCCATGTATTTTATTGCCTCTTCCACTGTCATTTTGTCAAGAAACTTTTGATTTGGCTTGTTGTAATTTATTGCTACCTTTTCAACAGCTGTAAGAATTAACAGCACATCTGCATCAATATCTTCTGCCAATTTTTCAGAAGCCAAATCCTTGTCTATTACGGCAGCTACTCCTTTTAAATTGCCATTTTCCTTAATAACAGGGATTCCTCCTCCCCCAACTGTTATTACTATTACCCCATTTTTTTCAAGTAACTTTATTGTATTAAGTTCTACAATTTCTTTGGGGTCAGGGGAGGGAACAACTCTTCTGTATCCTCTTCCACTGTCTTCCACCATTTCATAACCTTTTTCTTTTATTAAAACTTCAGCTTCCTCTTTTGTATAAAAAGGTCCTATCGGCTTTGTAGGTTTTTCAAAAGCAGGGTCATTTTTATCCACTACAACCTGTGTTATAATAGTTGCTACTTCTTTTCTGATATTTCTCTCCTTCAAAACTTCCCCCAATGCCTGTTGAATCATATATCCTATCATACCCTGGCTCTCTGCCCCACACACATCAAAAGGCATTGCAGGGACAACTTTTGATGCGACTTCATTTTGTATGACTATATTCCCCACCTGAGGACCATTGCCATGAGTAATTACAACAGAATACCCTTTTTCAATTATATCCACTAAATACCCCGCTGTCCTCTTCACTACTTCCATTTGAGCCTCTGCAGTAGGAGGCGTATTCACATCCTGCAGAGCGTTCCCTCCTAAGGCAATAACAACTTTTTCCCTCATAATGTCCTCCCCTGTAACCAATTTTAAAGCAGAGTAGCAATCATCACAGCTTTAATTGTATGTTTTCTATTTTCTGCTTGGTCCCACACTCTAGATTGTTTACCTTCTATAACATCAAAAGTAACTTCTTGTCCTTTTACTGCGGGCAGGCAATGCAAAAATATAGTATCTTCTCTTCCTGTCTTTTTCATCATTTCCTCATTCACTTGAAAAGGTCTCAAAAGAGCTTCCCTCTCTGTAGCCTTTGCTTCTTCTCCCATTGACGCCCACACATCGGTGTAAATAGCATCTGCACCTTCAAGGCCCTCTCCTGGCACACTAGTAAGTTCAAAAGTTCCTCCATTTTCAGCTGCCATTTGCCTGATTTCATCTATGAACTCCTGTGAAGGCCACAATTCTTTTGGAGAATTAATCACATAATGCATCCCCATCTTAGCGCAGCCTACCGCTAAAGTATTAGCCATGTTATTCCTTCCATCCCCTACAAATACAAGCTTTCTTCCTTTTAAATTCCCAAATTCTTCTTCTATTGTCATAAGGTCAGCCAAAACTTGAGTTGGATGATATTCGTCAGTTAAGCCATTGTACACAGGAACACCTGCATATTTTGCCAAAATTTCCACGGTCTCCTGTTTAAACCCTCTAAATTCTATTGCATCAAACATTCTTCCTAAAACTCTTGCAGTATCCTCTATTGATTCTTTAGCTCCCAACTGAATGTCATCTGTTGATAAAAATACTGGATGTCCTCCTTCTTCACCAAAGGCAGTTTCAAAAGCGCATCTCGTTCTTGTGGACCTCTTTTCAAAAATGAGAGCAATAGTCTTACCTAAAAATCTTTGATGTACAACCCCTGCTTTTCTCTCTGCTTTTACTTGTTTAGCAATGTCTAAAATATATGTTATTTCTTGAGGGATGTAATCTTTTAAAGTTAATAAACTCCTGCCCTTTAAATTAAATGCCATAGTCATCCTCCTTTTAGTAATTTTACTTTATTAATTTTATATTATCTTACCCTATTAGTCAAAAGGTTTATATATCTTCTCTCTTTAAAGGCATCGACATACACCTTGGGCCACCGCGTCCCCTCACTAATTCAGAGCCTTCAATTTCAATAACTTTTATTCCATGATTTACTAAGGTGGTGTTGGTTATCTCATTTCTGTTATATGCCATTACAACTCCTGGAGCAATGGCCAAGGTATTCGTGCTGTCATTCCACTGTTCTCTTGCTCCTGTTATCTCGTCACCTCCTCCACTTTCAATTAAATTGACTTTATCAAGGCCTAATGAAGTCTCTAAAACTTTTGTAAAGTCTTCTTCTACCTTCACTCTAATTGTTCCCTTTTCTCCTCTTGTAATCCTATAAACCTTCAATTTTTCTTTTATACCAGGATATATTAAAAATTTGTCCACATCCACCATAGTAAAAACTGTATCAAGATGCATAAAAGTTCGTTTTTTTGGAATTTCTAAAGCGATTATCTCTTGTAACTCTTCTCCTCTCTCTAAAAGAGTAAGAGAAATTTCTTCAATTGCCTGTGGGGAGGTTCTTTCACTTATTCCAATAGCTATTACTTTTTTGCTGAGAACTAACACGTCTCCCCCCTCAATAGGATACTCTGAACGATAATCATACCACAATAGATTCTCCTGTACTTTTAAAGTCTTAGAATGCTTAAAAACATACTTAAGCAACATGGCTTCTCTCTTTCGAGCAGTTGTCTTCATACTGCTTATCATCACACCATTGCCAATGACCGCAGCAGGGTCTCTCATAAAATAGCAGTTTGGCAAAGGATTTATAAAAAATGGGGAATCCTTATAGACATAATCCACCAAAGATTGAGGCTCCACCTCATGCACTTCTTTTTTCAAAAGTCCTGCAATAGCGTAGTCCACTATTTCCTTGGGGGTTCTTTCCTTTAAAAAATTTGTAATTGTTTTCTTAACTTCTAAAGAAGTATTCATATATGAAACCAAATCATATATAAAAAACTCTTTTATTCCAGTATCCTGTAAAACCTCTTCCAATAAATCTTCTAAATAATAAACTGTCACTCCGTTTTCTTTTAAAGCTTGCGCAAATTTGTCGTGTTCCTCCTGAATCCTTTTAAGCCAGGGAATATCATCAAAAAGAAGCTCACTTAAAAACTCAGGGGTCAACCTTTCTAATTCTTTACCAGGCCTATGAAGGAGGACAGACTTTAATTTTCCAATCTCAGAATAGACTCGCAAGCAATTTGTGTTTTTCTCCAACTCTGTAACCCCCTCTGTCCCTTTTACTATACTACCTATCCATCAACTTTATACACCTATAGTATAAATCAATAAAATAACTTTTGCAATTTAACTCAGTAAATTAATGTAAACGTTTTGTATAAAAATAATTTAAAAAAATCTTTTGTTTGTAAAGTTTTAAATAATTATTCAAATATCCCAAGATAAAGCCTTAAAAATTCCCCAAATAAAACATGGCATGAATAAAAATAAATCATAGAATTTCAGACTGCATAAAAAATTTTTTAAAGTTATAAAAAATTATGAGGCTATTTATTCAGACTCCTCTAAATAAATAGCCCCATGACAGTTTATGCTTTATGTACTAATTTCCCATTAATAAATACATATTTTGTCCTTGTCTTCACTTCCAATGGATCTCCATCAAAGACTACAATATCAGCGTCTTTCCCTTTTTCAATGCTTCCCACCCTGTCGTCAACTCCTAAAATTTTCGCAGGGTTTATGGTGATGGCTTTTAAAGCCTCCATTTCATCCATACCATCCTTTACAGCTAAAGCAGCACATAGAGGCAAGTAATTGAGAGGTATTACAGGGTGGTCTGTCATTATCGCAACTGTAAGTCCTGCTTTTGAAAGAATACCTGCTGTCTTAAAGCTTAGATTTACAAGCTCAATCTTTGACCTTTCAGACAATGAAGGTCCCACAATAACTTTAGCATTTTCTTTCACCAATTCATCAACAATTAAATGGCCATCAGTACAATGGTCAATGGTTATATCTACATTAAATTCTTTTGCAATTCTTAAAGCTGTAAAAATATCATCTGCTCTATGAGCATGAGCTTTCAGTGGAATTTCTCTCTTTAATACTTTTACCAATGCTTCAAGACCTAAGTCCCTTTCAGGCTTTTTGTCTTCCTCTGCATGCTCCATCTTTTCCATGTACTCCTGAGCTTTTATAAGCTCTTGCCTTAAAAGAGCCGCAACCGCCATTCTAGTTGAAGGCATTTTATGCTGCTCATGGTAAACGGATTTAGGATTTTCACCAAAAGCGACTTTTATCGCTGCTGGTTCTTTTACTATCATATCATCTATTCTTTTACCATAAGTTTTTATAATTGCAAACTGTCCTCCTATAACATTAGCACTGCCAGGACCTGTCGCAACTGTCGTAACCCCTGCTTGATAAGCCTCTTCAAAATATTTATCCATTGGATTTATTCCATCAATTGCCCTAAGTTGCGGAGTTATAGGGTCTGTCGCTTCATTTCCATCTGCTCCTTCAAATCCCATAGCATTTTCCCACATTCCAAGATGGCAATGAGCATCAATCAAACCAGGCATAACAGTTAAGCCTTGTACATCAATCACTTCTGCATCTAAAGGAGCAATTAAATCTTCTCCAACATCAACAATTTTTCCATTGTCAATGAGTACATCTCCTTTTTCATAAATTTTGCCGGCCATTGTCAGGATTTTCCCACCTTTTAATAAGTACATATAATTCCCCCCTGAATTCATTATATATTAACATTATAGCACAATGAAACAATTTTATGAAATCATTATCTTTACAAAACATATTCACTAAACTTTTCTGTTCAACCACGTCAAACCTTACTTTTTTAAAGTTTTTTTAATTTTTCCATTATGACATCTTTTTTATAAACCCCTATTAAAAACAATAATACTGCGATAATTGCAACGATTCCTGCCATAAAGTAATTTTTATTCCCCAAATTTGCCCCTATATAGGCAGAAAAAAATATGCCTGGAAGTCTCGCAAAAAGAGTAATGATGAAAAAATTGTAAAACTTAACCGGTGTAATTCCTGCAATGTAGGAAAGGGCATCTTTAGGCATTCCAGGTATAAAAAACAACAAAAAAAGAATAGTTTCTCCTTTAGGATTGTTTATAATATAATCAAATTTTTTCAAATTTTCCTCTGAAACAATACTTCTCACAAAATTATAACCCAAAACTCTCGCTATCAAAAAGCAAATAAGAGAACCTATAGTAATACCTATGACAGAATATAAAGTGCCTAAAAAAGTCCCAAAAAGGTATCCCCCTGCAATTTGCACTACTTCTCCCGGTATGGCAAATATAACTACTTGAAGTATTTGAACTCCTATAAATACAATAACACTAAACTTACCAAAGCTGTGTATCCACTGCCTAAATTCATAAGGGTTGTCAATTAACAAAACAAAATTCCTTCCAAAAGTTGCCATAACAACCACTAGGGTAATGGCAAAAATGACTACTAAAAATAAATTTATTACATAAGTTTTGTGCATTTTCATCCATTTACACCTCAATTTTTTATCCATTTCTCTTTTTTCTTTTTACAAAATAATCGTAAAGTTGCGAAACATCCCTACCAGCATAATTCAAATATTTTCTTCCCTTTCCACGTACAAAAGGTAACAAGCGTTTTCCATACTTTTTCCCTGCTCCTAACATAAGCCCTGTCCCTATGCCATACATAATAATTTTTTTAATAGACCTTTTAATAGCATTTTGAGAGCCCGGGCCAAAAACACTAAAGATAAATCCGACTTTACCTTTATTACCTCCAACCCATTTGGCTTTTGACATTTTTCTCCCCCGTTTTCTTACGGTCCTATGTTTGTAATTTTATTATAGGATTCATTCAAAGCCATGTCAATAAAAGCACTGTCTATACAAAAAACCGGCATTTTACTGCCGGTTTTGCAACATCCAATTGCCTATGTATTTTTTAATCATTTCCCTCTACTTCTTCATCGGTGCCGTATACACTGTTTGTGACTGTCTCATTTGTATTTGCGTACACATCCTGAGATACTGTACTTTCCTCAGAATTATTTTCTATTTCCGTTTGATTCTCTTCTTCAATTTCTATATCTCCTGTTTCTTTATCGTAATTTACTTTTCCCCCTAAAATCTCAGATATAAATCTAACTGGCACAAATGTTCTATTACTTATTTCCATTGCCGGAACGTCTAAAGTATATTCTTTACCGTTTACTAAAACTTTTGTTTCACCTAAAACAAGTTGAATTGTTGTATCGCCTTTTGTAATAGTAACCGTCTTAGTCTCTCGATCCCAATCCACTTTTGCTCCCAAGCCGTTCATTACAGCTCGTACAGGAATTAATGTTCTTTCATCTTTTATCACTGGAGGTACGTCGTCAAATTTAATCTCTTTTTTGTTGACAAATACCTTACCTTTAAATTCCTTAGCTTTCACGCTAGCTTCTAATTTTGTCTGCGTTTGGACTTCTACCTTATTTTTAGTTTCTCCTTTTGCCTCTAATTTAGTTTCTGTTTTAATTTTTAGCTCATGTTTCGCCTTATCTGGCTTTGCATAGACTGTTAAAGCAGAAGAAAAAACGAGTAACCCCATAAGCACAAAAGCTAATATTTTCTTCATACTCTTCTTCCTCCTTTGTTTGATTTACCTTATTTTCACTATATAATTTCGGAGGAAGAAATAAATTTTTAGGGGGTACTAATTAAAAATTTTTTTATTTCATTGAAAGAGAAATTCTATTTCTCTCAATGTCAACACTTAAAACTCTCACTTTTACAATGTCTCCCACTGAAACCACATCAAGAGGATGTTTTATGTAGTTTTGAGACATCTCAGAAATGTGGACAAGCCCATCAGTATGAACCCCTATATCTACAAAGCAGCCAAAATCAGTGACATTTCTAACTGTTCCCATAAGCTCCATGCCTGGTTTTAGCTCATTTATAGTCATTACATCAGACCTCAAAATTGGCTTAGGCAAATCCTCTCTGGGATCTCTTCCAGGTTTTTTAAGCTCTGAAACTATATCATAAAGAGTAGGAAGTCCTATATCGTATTCCTCTGAAATCCTCTCTAATCCGTATTCTTCTAGAGAATTAGCAAAATCTTTTAACTTTTTTCTATCTAGTTTTTCTTTCTCATATCCAAATTTTTTCAAAAGTTTTTCTAAGGTTTCGTAACGCTCTGGGTGAACTGCTGTTGAGTCAAAGATATTGTCACCGTCCAAAATTCTCAAAAAACCCGCACATTGTGTAAAAGTAGTATCTCCTAACCTTTTTACATTTTTAAGCTGCTCCCTATTTGTAAATTTCCCTATTTGATTTCTATATTCTACAATATTCTTGGCGATAGCAGCATTTATTCCTGAAACGTATTTTAATAAGGATACTGATGCAGTGTTTAAATCAACTCCTACGCTGTTTACACAATCTTCTACAACACCGTTTAAAGCATCTCCCAGTTTTTTCTGGTCTACATCGTGTTGATACTGTCCTACCCCGATGGACTTGGGATCAATTTTCACAAGCTCTGCCAATGGGTCTTGAAGCCTTCTTGCCAGTGAAATAGCTCCTCTTAAACTTACGTTTATATCAGGAAATTCCTCTGTACCTATTGGAGAAGCAGAATAGACTGATGCCCCTGCTTCATTCACTATCACATATTTTACTTCTCTTGAAAGTTCTTTTATAAGCTCTGCTATAAACATTTCACTCTCTCTTGAAGCAGTTCCATTTCCCAAAGCGATTAAAGTGACATTGTATTTTTCTATTAACTCTTTTAAAACCTTTTTAGAATTTTCAAAATCATTTTGAGGAGGAGTAGGGTAGATTGTTGCAGTATCCAAAAGTTTTCCCGTTTCATCCACAATGGCAATCTTGCACCCTGTCCTATACGCTGGGTCGAATCCCATAACAACGTGTCCTTTTATTGGCGGCTGGAGTAAAAGACTTTTTAGATTTTCTTTAAAAACTATTATTGCCTTTTCTTCTGCTTTTTCCGTAAGAGTATTCCTTATTTCCCTCTCTATTGAAGGAGCAATAAGCCTTTTATAGGAATCTTCAATTGCCTTCTTATAATACTCTGCAAATATTGAAGCTTTATTTACTTTTGATTCTATAAGCCTATTTATTATCCTTTCACTATCTATCTCAATTTTTACAGATATGTATTTTTCCCTTTCTGCCCTATTTATCGCCAGTATTCTATGAGGCGGTATTGTCTTTACAGCTTCTTTATAGTCATAATACATCTCATAGGGAGACCTTTCTTGTTTTAACGCCTGTGTCACTATAATTCCGTTATTCCACGTAAAACTTCTTATGTATTTTCTTATATCAGCGTCATCAGATATATCCTCTGCAATTATATCCATTGCCCCTTGGTATGCTTCTTCAACTGTTGGAACATTTTCATTAAGATAAGGCTTTGCGTATTCCTCTACATCCCCATCTGTTACCTCATTTGAAGAAATAACCTTTGCAAGAGGTTCCAAGCCTTTTTCTTTCGCAATGGTCGCCCTTGTCCTTCTTTTTGGCCTAAAAGGCCTGTATATGTCCTCCACCTCTTGTAAAGTTGTAGCATTTTCTATTTTTGCTTTTATCTCCTCTGTCAGTTTTCCCTGTTCATCAATTAACCTTATAGTATCCTGTTTCTTCTCTTCAAGGTTTCTCAAATATGTAAGTCGGTCATAAAAATTTCTTAAAACCTCATCTGACAAACTTCCTGTTGCTTCTTTCCTGTACCTTGCAATAAAAGGAATTGTATTTCCTTCATCAATAAGCTTTATTGTATTTTCCACTTGAAAGTCTTTAAGATTAAATTCTTTTTTTAATGTTTCTTTTACTCTATCCATAACTTACCCCTTTCTCACATAAATTTAAAGGGATACCTTTTTAAGATATCCCTTTGGTTTGTTGACAAAGCTCTATTTTTGTTGGCATTTTGCATCGTTCTCTCCAGTAACATCGCAGACTAAACTGGCGCTCGACCTCGGGCTCAAGCGGGGTTCCGGGCACATTCGGCATCCGTGCCTCAGGTGCCCGCCTCCGCCATCCTTGGCTTCGGCCCCGCTTTCGCCTCTCAGTCTCGCTAAGTTTAGTTACTGCTCTGTTAAGTCACTCACTTATGCAAAATGCCAACATATCATAAAGACTTTGTCCACAGTCTGAAAGGGATACCTGCTTAGGATATCCCCTGGGATTTCTGTTTGAGATAAGCATTTATGAAACCGTCTATTTCTCCATCCATCACTGCCTGAACATTTCCCACTTCGTAATTTGTCCTGTGGTCTTTAACAAGGGTATAAGGCTGGAAGACATACGACCTTATTTGGTTGCCCCATGCCGCCTCTCTGTGCTCTCCTTTTAAGTCTTCGATTTTTTCTTTCTTCTCTTTCATCATGAGGTCCAAAAGTTTAGCTTTAAGCATTTTCATGGCAGTCTCTCTGTTTGAAATCTGAGACCTTTCACTTTGACATGAAACCACTATGCCTGTTGGAAGGTGAGTAATCCTTACAGCAGACTCCGTCTTATTTACATACTGTCCTCCCGCACCCGAAGCCCTATAAGTGTCAATTTTTAAATCCTCAGGCCTTATTTCCACTTCAATATCATTTTCTAATTCAGGAAGTACTTCCACAAGTGCAAATGAAGTATGCCTTCTACCTGCCGCATCAAAAGGAGATATCCTCACAAGGCGGTGAACACCCGCCTCTGATTTAAGATATCCATAGGCAAAAGGCCCTTTTATCATAAGAGTGACACTTTTTATTCCTGCTTCTTCTCCTTGCAAATAGTCAAGGGTTTCTACTTCAAAACCTTTGTCATTAGCCCATCTTGTATACATGCGAAGTAACATCTCCGCCCAGTCTTGAGCCTCTGTACCACCTGAGCCTGCATGAATAGAAAGTATGGCATTGTTTTTATCATAGGGGCCATTTAATAGGGTTTTTATCTTTAAATCCTCTAACTTTTTCTTGAGCTCTTTGTATTCCTTGTCTACTTCATCAGTTATCGACTCATCCCCTTCTTCTAAACCCAATTCAATAAGTGTATTTAAGTCTTCCCATTTTGACACAAGAGAATTGTACTCTTCTAAAAGTTCTTTTAAGGCTTTTTGTTTTTTAGCTAATTCCTGTGACTTTTTTATATCGCTCCAAAAAGCAGGATCAGACATCTTTTTGTCTATTTCTTCTATTTCTCTTTTGACACTTTCTATGTCAAAGAGAAACCCCCATTTCTTTTATTTCTTCAATCATGTTTGAAACTTCTGCTTTGTAGTCTTGCAACAAACCGCATCTCTCCTTTTTAGTATTTTATATTGGCACCACAACATTTTTTATATTTTTTACCACTGCCACAAGGACATGGGTCATTTCTGCCAACTTTTTTGCCTTTAACAACTGGCTGTTTTTTCTCTTCTGCGTCTACATTAGTGGAAATAGGTTTCGCCACCTGTTCTCTTTGAATCATATTGTCTTTATTAATTTGAATGTGATACAAGAATTTAACAGTATCCTCTTGTATGCTTTGTATCAAGTCTTCAAACATATCAAAAGCTATTTTTTTGTACTCAATAAGAGGGTCTACCTGTCCATAAGCTCTTAAGCCTATGCCTTGACGCAATTGGTCCATTTCGTCTATGTGGTCCATCCACTTAGTATCTACAACTCTTAAAAGAACTATTCTTTCGATTTCCCTCATTTGTTCTGGACCAATTTCTGCCTCTTTTTTCTCATACTGTCTTACTGCCTCTTCATATATTATGTCAGTCAAAACCTCTTTGTCAAGCCTATCTATATCAACATCAATAACCACGCTGTCTTTTTCAAGGAACATGTCGTAAAGATGGTCTAAAAGCCCTTTTATATCCCATTCCTCAGGATACTTACTTCCTGCAGTATATATCTCAACATTTCTCTCTATTATACTTTTTACCATCTCAAGAATAGACTCTTTTAAGTTTTCACCTTCAAGTACCTTTCTCCTTTGGGCATATATTATCTCTCTTTGTTTGTTCATTACATCGTCATACTGCAAAACGTGTTTTCTAGTGTCAAAGTTTATACCCTCTACCTTTTTCTGGGCCTGCTCTATTTGTTTTGTCAAAATCTTATGCTCTATGGGCTGGTCATCATCAATTCCCAGACTGTCCATCATGTTCTTTACTCTTTCTGAGCCAAAAAGTCTCATCAGGTCGTCTTCTAAAGATATATAAAATCTTGATTCTCCTGGGTCACCTTGACGGCCTGCACGTCCTCTCAACTGATTGTCTATTCTCCTAGCTTCGTGCCTTTCAGTACCTATAATGTAAAGCCCACCCAGCTTTACAACCTCATCGTGTTCTTTTTCAGTCTCTTTTTTCGCCTCTTCAAGAAGCTCAAAATATCTCTCGCGGGCTTTTTTAACTTCCTCGCCTGAAACAGGGCCATATCCTGCAGCTTCGTTAATAATTTCTTTTGAGTAGCCCTCCTCAAGCATCTTTTTCTTAGCTATAAATTCAGGATTACCTCCTAAAAGGATATCAGTACCACGGCCTGCCATGTTTGTAGCAATTGTAACTGCTCCTTTTCTTCCTGCCTGTGCTATTATCTCTGCTTCTTTTTCATGGTACTTTGCATTTAATACTTGATGAGGTATCCCTCTTTTCTTTAACATGGCGCTTAATTTTTCAGATTTTTCAATAGAAATTGTACCAACTAGAACAGGCTGACCTTTTTTATGATGTTCTACAATGTCCTCAACAACAGCTTTAAACTTGGCTTCTTCTGTTTTGTATATCACATCAGGATGGTCTATTCTTATCATCGGCTTATTAGTCGGTATTACTACAACATCTAATCCATAAATAGCCCTAAATTCTTGCTCTTCTGTTTGAGCTGTACCTGTCATACCAGCTAATTTTTTATACATTCTAAAGTAATTCTGGAATGTTATGGTGGCTAAAGTTTTGCTTTCTCTTTCTACCTTAACCCCTTCCTTTGCCTCAATAGCCTGATGGAGGCCTTCACTGTACCTTCTCCCAAACATAAGCCTTCCTGTAAATTCGTCCACTATGATGACTTGACCATCTTTTACCACATAGTCTATATCTCTTTTCATTATAGCATGGGCCTTTAAGGCTTGGTTAATGTGGTGAGAAATTTCCATATTTTCAATATCAGCAAGGTTTTTAATTCCAAAAAATTTTTCTGCCTTAACTATCCCTTTTTCAGTCAAACTTACAGCCTTTGCTTTTTCATCAACTACATAATCTTCATCTTTTCTCAAAGTCCTCACAAATCTGTCAGCTAATTTATACATATCTGTGGATTTTTCGCCTATGCCAGATATGATAAGAGGAGTCCTTGCCTCGTCTATCAGTATGCTATCTACCTCGTCTACTATAGCATAATTAAGTTCTCTTTGCACCATGTCTTCTTTGTATATAACCATGTTGTCTCTTAAATAATCAAAACCGAATTCGTTGTTGGTTCCATAGGTTATATCAGCAGCATAGGCTTTTTTTCTTTCTTCAGGGCCCATATCGTGAAGTATTACTCCAACGCTCAGCCCCAAAAACTCGTATATCTTGCCCATCCAATCGCGGTCTCTTTTTGCCAAGTAATCATTGACAGTTACAATGTGAACTCCTTTGCCCTCTAAAGCATTAAGATATGCAGGTAATGTCGCGACAAGGGTTTTACCTTCACCAGTTTTCATTTCAGCAATGCGTCCTTGGTGAAGGACAATGCCGCCTATCACCTGCACTCTAAAATGTTTCATTTTAAGAGTTCTCCAAGCGGCCTCTCTTACCACCGCAAAAGCCTCGGGAAGTATATCATCAAGAGTTTCACCATTTTTCAATCTATTTTTAAATTCATCTGTTTTCGCCCTAAGCTCTGCATCCGTAAGTCTTGCCATTTGATCTTCATATGACAAAACCTTATCGGCAATTGGTTCCAATCTCTTAACTTCTCTTTCACTGTAGCTGCCAAATATTTTTTCAACTAAGCCCAACATTTTTATCACCTTCTAAGGTTATTAATCAACTATATATTATATCACTATGAAATCTCAATGACAATAAAAAACAGTCTTTTTAAAGAATATTTTATATAAATTGCAATATTAAATGCAACACCTAATGAAAATCA
>NZ_AVAF01000121.1 GCF_000445185.1 Thermoanaerobacter sp. A7A | reverse complement strand
GTACCACAAAAAAGCGTTCTTTTAAACATTTAAGTAGCTATGAACGAGGAGAAATCTATGCATTACTCAAGGAAGGAAGGAGCATTCGGTATATTGCTAAAAAACTTAATCGATCTCCAAGTACTATAAGCCGTGAAATTAAACGTGGAACTACTACACAACTTAGAAGTGATTTGTCTTCTTATACAAGCTATTTTCCTGAAACTGGTCAGGCTGTCTACGAAAAAAATCGTTCAAATTGTGGAGCTAAATTTAAAGCAGCTAAAGCAGAAGATTTTTTGAAATATGCTGAAAATAAAATATTAAATGAAAAATGGTCACCAGACGCAGTTGTAGGTTATTGTAAGAAGGACCCAAGTTGGAATAATAAAACCATTGTTTGTACTAAAACACTCTACAACTATATAGATAGAGGATTATTAAAAGTTAAAAACATTGATTTACCTTTAAAACTACGTTTAAAACCAAGGAAGAAACAAAACCGTAAAAATAAACGTATTATGGGTAAAAGTATTGATTTTAGGCCTAAAGAAGTTGAAAGCCGTGAAGTTTTTGGGCATTGGGAAATAGATACGTTAATTGGCAAGAAGTCTAATGACAAGGTCCTTTTAACATTAATAGAGCGTAAGACTCGCCATGAAATAATATTACTATTGGATACAAAAGACAGTAAATCTGTTAAAGATGCACTATCAAAATTAAAAGATATGTTTGGTGACAATTTAAGCAAGGTCTTTAAAACAATAACATCTGATAATGGTACAGAGTTTAGTGATTTAGAAAGTGCTCTTTTAGAATATGGCGTAGAAGTATATTATACACATCCATATTCATCTTGGGAAAGAGGTACAAATGAACGACATAATGGTCTTATACGACGTTTTATCCCTAAAGGAAAAAGTATTAGAGATTTATCTATAGATACGATAAAGAAAGTAGAAAATTGGCTTAATAACCTTCCACGAAAATTGTTAAATTATAAAACACCTAAAGAATGCTTTTATGAGGAACTGGCAAAAATTTGTTAAGCCCATCTCTTATAAAGTATAGAGCTCGTTCGTGATTTGTCAAGGGGCAGGCTTCGCCTGACTTAAACCCTTGACAAATCACGACCTTCGCTCAATTTGTTAACTAAGATGGGCTTAAGGTTATATATGATTTGTTCCAAATCCTATATCTACATGATTTTCATTAGGTGTTGCATTTAATATTGCAATTTATA
>NZ_AVAF01000120.1 GCF_000445185.1 Thermoanaerobacter sp. A7A | reverse complement strand
AAAAAAATTATAAAAAAAGGTACAAAGCAAAAAACATTTTATATTATACTATATGTGAAATAATAGTCAACCTATTTTTACAGTCCTTTTATAAATCCACCATCAATTGGTAGTACTACTCCTGTTATGTAGGAAGCTTTTTCTGATGCTAAAAACAGGACAGTTGATGCAAATTCTTCAACGGTTCCTAATCTTTTCATAGGGATGTCTGTAATCATTGATTTTTGCGCTTCTTCAAAGGTTATGCCCTCTTTTTCAACTCTTGCTTTAAGTAAGTTTTCTATTCTTTCCGTCATTGTATAACCGGGGGCTACGGCATTTGCAGTAATTCCAAATGGTGCTAATGCATTTGACACAGATTTTATAAATGATATTACCCCCATTCTTGATACATTTGAGAGTATTAAATTATCAAGAGGCTGCTTTACTGATATTGATGTTGAAGCTATTATCCTTCCCCATTTTTGATTTATCATATAATCCTTTACTGCATATACTGCATATATTGTGCTCATTAAATTTAATTCAACTGATTTTAAGTAATCTTCAGGCTTTACATCAAAAAATCCTCCTGCAGGAGGTCCTCCTGCGTTTGCAAAGAGGATGTGAATCGTGCCGAATCTTTCTACCGTTTCTCTTACAGCTCTTTCAATGTCTTCTTTACGGGTTACATCGCCTACAATTGTTAAAACTTCTTTTCCTGTTGCCGACTTTATTTCATCGGCTGCTTTTTTAAGGTTTTCTTCATTTCTTGAGATTATAGCGACATTGGCTCCTTCTTTTGCAAGTTCTAAAGCGACTGCTTTTCCAAGACCTTTACTTCCAGCCATTACAAATGCTACCTTATCTTTAAGGCCAAAATCCATATAAATCTCTCCTTGTAAGATTATTTGTTTAACAATTATTTTATCATTTTTTTAAAGAGTTTTGAAGTTTTCTTTGGAAATATCTGCTTTTACATGTATAATATAATTAAGGAAGGATAACTAAAGGGCTATTTGTAAATGGAGGAATTACTATTGAAAGGATACAGTATGAGCCTTTAATCCATAAGGATTTTGGGATTCTGCAAGGACCTAAAAATATTAAAAAGGGGGAATTTTTCTTGAGTACACATTTGTTAGAGAGAAAAGATGTAGATGAAAGATTGACATGGGATTTGTCAGGGATTTTCAAAACAGAAGAGGAATATGAGGAGGCGATAAAGAAGGCGCAAGAACTTACAATGGAGTTAGAAGAAGAGTTTAAAGGCAAAATTGATACTTCTAAGACGATTAACAACTGCTTGGATAAATTAAAGGTATTAGCCCAATTGCTTACTCTTGTAGGTTCCTATGCTCATTTGGCTGTTTCAGTGGACCAAACAAACACAGAAAATTTACAGAAACAAATGAAATTTTCTAATATAGCCTCTGATATTGAAAGCAGGATAAGTTTTATAGAGTCAGAAATTATAGAATTAGATGAAAAAATAATAAATCAAGCTATAGAAGAATCAAAAGAGAATGCAAATTATCTTAGAAAAATACTCAGAAAAAAGAAACATGCTCTTCATCCAGAGGTTGAAAAAGCTTTATCAGCATTATCAGCTATATTAGAGGCACCTGAACATATTTACAATATGGCAAAATTGGCAGATATGGACTTTGGAACTTTTACAGTCGATGGGAAAGAGTATCCTTTAAGTTTTTCTTTGTTTGAAACAAAGTGGGAATATAAAGAAGATACTAAGATTAGAAGAGCTGCTTTTGAGGCTTTTTCTAAGAAATTGAGAGAATACCAACACACCATAGCAGCAGTTTATCAGACACAGGTGCAAAAGGAAAAGACTATAGCAACTTTAAGGCGTTTTGATTCTGTTATTGACAGTCTTTTGTTCCATCAGGAAGTTGATAGAGAACTGTACGATAGACAAATTGATTTGATAATGGAACAGTTAGCACCTCATATGAGGAAATTTGCAAAGCTTTTGCAAAAAATACATAGGATAGAAGAGATGACTTTTGCTGATCTAAAATTGGAAGTAGACTCTGAATTTGAACCATCTATAACCATTGAAGAAGCTAAAAAGTACATAGAAGAAGGTTTATCAGTTTTTGGTGAAGATTACAGGGAAATGGTGAGAAGGGCATTTAATGAAAGATGGATAGACTTTGCCGAAAACAAAGGGAAGTCGACAGGAGCTTTTTGCGCTTCACCTTATGGCTCACATCCTTATATTTTAATCAACTGGGATGACAAAATGAGGGAAGTTTTTGTTCTTTCTCACGAATTAGGTCATGCAGGACATTTTTATTTAGCTCACCAGCATCAAAATATATTTGATTCTAGACCATCTATGTATTTTGTAGAGGCTCCTTCTACAATGAATGAGCTTTTAATGGCTAATTATCTGATGAAAAATAATAAGGATAAAAGGATGAGGAGGTGGATACTTTCTACCTTGATATCGAGAACCTATTATCACAATTTTGTGACCCATCTATTAGAAGCAGCTTATCAAAGAGAAGTATACATGATAATTGATAAAGGTGGTTCTGTCACTGCACCTATTTTAAATAAATTTAAAAGAGAAGTTTTAGAGAATTTCTGGGGAGATGCTATAAAAATAAACGAGGGAGCAGAGCTTACCTGGATGAGACAACCTCATTATTATATGGGACTTTACCCTTACACTTACAGTGCAGGGCTTACTATAGCCACACAAGTAAACAAGAGATATTTACAAGAAGGACAAAAAGCTTTGGAAGACTGGAAAGAGGTATTGAAAGCTGGTGGTACAAAAACTCCTGTGGAACTGGCAAGAATGGCAGGAGTGGATATAACTACAGAGAAGCCATTATTGGATACAATTGAGTATATTGGCAACATAATAGATGAAATAATTAAATTAACAGAGGAATTAGAAAAATAAAACGACAAGAGCTGACATTTTAACTGATACCTATTTTTGGGTATCAGTTTTTTTATAAAATTTTACTGGAAATTTTGGAGGATTTTTAAGGTTTTTGTAGAATATATTAGGTAAAGGTGTAAACTGTGTATTGGAGGAGGTGATATTGGTGAAGAATATATTTACATATACGGGTAATCCTTTTGTAGATGCCGGTATAACTGCTATGTTGGTATGGCTTGGGAAAGATAAACCAGAAGAAATTGAAAAGGAAGATTTAGAGAAGTTGATTGATGAGATAACTGATTTATACATCAAAGAAGGTTGGAATAAGATAATGTATTCTATTTTTCCTAATAGTAAGTTGACAAATCCTAGTGTGAAGGACAAAAAAGGTGAGTATGGTAAATTTTTAAATGAGTTGTTATCAGAAATTACTCCATTGTCTACAGAGGGAAATTGTATTGCTTGTGGTAGGAGAAATTTCAAAAGGCATTTTACAAAAACTCAAGTGCCTTTAACAGGAACGAGTGATTTCGTAAATTTCTTTTCTTATGGGAGCGAAGGAGCAGATTATTGTTCTGCTTGCACTTTAGCTATTCAATTTTCTCCTCTTGTCTTTTATAAAGCCGGTAATTTAGTTTGTTTACAGTCAAATAATAAGGAAGTTGAAAAGATTTATGCTAATAAATGCAAGGCATTTATTGATATGCAAAAGGCGACAAAAAAATACACTGGGTGTAATGACGAAGGATATACAAATCCTATAAATGCTTTATTTCATTTGGCTACAAATATTATATTAACCTATGATAGAAGGGACTGGCAAAAAGAAAATACAAATATAAGGCTTTACTATTTTACTAATTTTAATCAACCGCCTATTGATAATTTATCAATATACGATATGCCAGATAAAATATTTAAATTTTTGGCTTATGCCCTTCAACATGAGGAAAAGGACAATTGGAAGAAGATTATAAAAAGAGGGTATATATCATCAAAAAAAGTTGATTTAGAGAATGAAGGAAAATATAAAAACTTAAGAAATGATGTTTATGAAAGGCTTTTGAGAGGGCAGTCAATATTGGGATATTTTATAGACACTAGTGAGAGAAAAGCTTTAGTAAATTGGAGTTTTCTTGAGTATTACATGAAAGGGGTGAGAGGTTTGGAAGAAAAAAGGCTTGAGACTATAAAAAGAGTTAGTGATGATATTGCACAACTAATAAAAACGAAAGGAAATGTGCGAAGGCTTACGCAATTAGAGACATCAAAAACTTATGGAGATTTTAGGAATGTACTAAGGCTCATAATTAAAGATAGGATAAGTGCAGAGCTTGAAAAACCTTTATTTACAATTGATGAATATGAAAAATATCTTTTCCCTGAAGGTAATTTATCTTGGAAGGAAACTCAAGACCTCATAATTTTTAGACTTTATGAGCAATTGCATAATTGGCTAGTTGATAATAATAAAGAAATAAAAGAAATTTTAATAAAAAACGACGAAATTGAAAGTGAAAATAAAGATAAGGAGGAATTAATCTATGAATAATGCAAATGGTTTTATATTAATAGATGCTCCTGCTTCTGCATTGAATAATGCTGGCCCAGATGTTGGTGCAAAGACAGAAAACACAATTGCTGTAAAGAAAATAAGAAGGGGTAGAGGGGAATACGTATACGTTTCAGGGCAAGCTTTTAGGTATTGGATGAGAAGTTCCTTAGAAAATATTTTTAAATGGGAATTATCACCTATTGAGAGAGAATCAAAAATAGCCTTTACAGCAGCAAATCCCTTTAAATACCCAGATGATGACGTGTTTGGATATATGAAAGCAATAGGTAAAAAGTCTGGCACCACTCTCACAAGAGTTTCTCCTTTTAAGTGTTCACCATTAATTTCTGTAACTCCTGTAAATATCGTGAATGATTTTGGAGTTATGGCAAGGCATGAAGGAGACCCCGTGCCTTATGAACATGAGTTTTACTCAACAGTTTTAAAAGGAATTTTTTCACTTGACTTAGATTCGGTGGGTAGATTTAGCAGTGTAAATAAAACTGGATATATGAATATAACAGAAGCATATAAAGAAGAATGGGAAGCACATAATTGTACAGTTGAAGAAGATGGAAAAGTTGTAACCTTACCAGCTGAGGTAAGGGCTAAAAGAGCTAGTGAACTCATAGGAGTGCTGCCGTATATATTTGGAGGAGCTAAGCAAACATCCCATTTAACAGATATTTCTCCTAAATTTATAGTTTTGGCTATTCTAAATTGCGGAAATAACATCTTTATGAATATTGCGGTTGATGACAAAGGAGAAGCTGCTATAAATGTAAAAGCTTTAAAAGAAGTTATTTTGGATTATCAAGAAAACATTATTTCTGATGTGTATATTGGGAAAAGAGAAGGATTTATGGATGAATACAATGAAGATTTAAAACAGATGGTTGATGAATTAAACAGTACATTATCAAATATTAAAGTACATCTTTTAACAGTAAATGAGGCGGTGTCTAATTTTCAGAAAGTGGTTAGTGGCTTTTATAAGAGGTGATATAACATGAGAGTTTTAAGGGTACATCTTGTGGGCTGGACTGCATCATTTAGGTATCCAATCTTTGTAACAGGGTATCAGCCTACTTTACCTGTACCTCCTGTGTCTACGATATATGGTCTTATTTCTGCGGCTAAAGGAGAGTATATAACACCTAAAGATACAAAAGTAGGTTATGTAATGAGAAGTGATGCAAAAGGAGTTGATTTAGAAACTATATACATGCTTTCAAATGACAATAGTGTAAAATCTAATATCTATAAAAGAGAATTTTTGTTAAATCCAGATTTGTATGTGTACCTTACAAATTTAAGCTTTAAAGAGGCTTTTAAAAAACCAGAGTATTCTCTTCTTTTAGGTAGAAGTTCTGATTTGATTATGGTAGAGGAAGTTAAAGAGATAGATTTAGCACAAAAGCATGGTAAAAAAAGAGTTGGAGGTACAGTTATACCTTTTGGGGAGGAAGGTATCTGGGGACCTCTTCAAGCACTGCCTATGTATTTTTCAAATACAATTCCCAGGGAAGCTATTAGCGTTAGACCGTACTATATTTTAGGAGATTTTATTGAATATGAGGGAGATAGTGTTTGGTACGATAAGGAATTAGATTGGGGAGTATACATACATGGGTAAAAAAATATTAGCAAAAAGCAGTGAATATGGAGAAGAAACACTTATTCAGCATACACGAAATGCTCTTTTAGTTTTTAAAAGTTTAAAAGATGCCTATCCAGAGGTTGTTGAAATTTGCGATGATGAAAAATTTTATGAGTATCTTTTTGTAACTGTATTCTTACATGATTTTGGGAAGGCAGCAGAAGGATTTCAAAAGATGCTAAAAGAGGGGAAACCATGGGGCTACAGGCATGAGATAATATCAGCAGGTTTCATCTCATGCTTGCCCTATTCCGAAGATGTAAAAAAAGATATTGCGCTTGCGATTATTACACACCACAAAGACTTATATGAACTGCAAGAAAGTTATTCTACTTTAACAACACCCGGAAAAGAAAATTATATAAAAAAGTTAAAAGAACTAGAGGAAAATATAAAGTACTTGCAATTTATGATAGAGAAGGTGCCAGAGTGGAGTAAAGAATTTTTAGGATATGAAATTAAATTAAAACAGATACAGTCTATTGAAGAAATAGAGGATGCTTTTTATTTTGCTGCAAAGGAATATTTAAATGATTATGAAGACAAAAAAATTAAAAATAGTAAAAGGAAGTTATTTTTAAGAGGGTTTTTGACTGCATGCGACCATCTATCATCAGCTTCTCAAGAGGAAATAGTAAAAGCGATTTCAGACATGAAAGAAATATTTAAATTTAAATTTAAAAATTATAAAGATACGCAATTAAAAGCTATGAATACAAAAGAGTCAGCCGTTTTAATTGCACCAACTGGTTATGGGAAAACGGAAGCCTCTCTTTTGTGGAGTAATTACAACCAAAATGAATCAAAGGGGAAGTGTTTTATCTACTGCCTTATACAGCAAGTATTAATGCTATGTATAATAGGCTCAAAGATTCTTTTGGAGACGAAAGAGTGGCTTTACTTCATGGGAAGGCTTTGTATTTTCTATATAAAGAGTTTACAAAATCAGGAGAAGATTATTTTGACGCGGTAAATAAGGCAAAGACAAAATATGATTTATCTAAGAAAATTTTCAAACCCTATAAAGTGTTAACCCCATTTCAAATATTAAAATACTTCTTTGGTGTCACTGGATTTGAGCAGCATATTGGTGAAATGACAGGCGGACTTTTTATTGTGGATGAAGTCCATAGCTATGACCCTCATACTACCGCTTTGATATTGGAAAGTTTAAAATATTTAAAAGAAGAGTATAAAGCGGAAATTTTTATTATGTCAGCTACTTTACCAGAGTTTCTAAAAAAACTTTTTATAGAAGAATTAAATATAAAAGCTTTAATTGAGCCTAAAAAAGAAGAACTCAAAAAGATTGTAAGACATAAAGTTTTAGTTACTGAAGGGGATGTTTTTTCTAATATAGATAAAATAATAAAAGATATAAAAGAAAGTAAAAAGGTTCTTGTTGTTTGTAATACGGTGGATCGTGCACAAAAAGTTTATAATGAACTAAAAGATTATACAAGTAAAAGCGCTCTTTTACATTCGCGATTTATTTTAAAGGACAGAGAAAGGATAGAAAAGAGTTTAGACAAAGTTCAATTATTAGTTGGTACGCAGGCAATAGAAGTTTCATTGGATATAGATTTCGATGTTTTATATACCGAACCTGCTCCTATTGATGCACTTATTCAGAGGTTTGGGAGGGTAAACAGAAGAGGAGTTAAGGGTATATCGCCAGTTTATATTTTTTCACAAGGATCTTGTGAAGATAAATTTGTTTATAAGAATCAAAAGGTTGTGAGTAAAACATTAGAACTTTTAAGTAAATGTGATACGCTAAGCGAAGATTTAATACAAAATTTAGTTAATGAAGTTTATAAAGATGGCTATATAGATAAAGATTATGAGGAATTTCTAAAAGCAAAAGATAGCTTTAGAAATGTTATAAGTCAATTGTATCCTTTTATTGAAAATAAATATTTAAAAGAAGAGTTTTATGAACTGTTTGATAATAGAGAAGTCGTACCTTATATGTTTGAAGAAGAGTATATAAACAAAATTAAAAATAAAGAATATTTTGAAGCTGCAGGATATGTAGTAGGTATTTCTCAGGGAAGATATGTCGCTTTAAAAAAACAGGGACTCATTGAAGATAAAGGCTATGATGTGGATTTTGTGTATTGTAAATATGATAAGGATTTAGGACTTCTCATTGATAAACCTTATGATAATGTATTTACAACGTAACTTTTAATATTAATAAGGTGATATTATGGATTTACTAACTGGTACAGAAATAAATTATTATTTTGTGTGTAAGCATAAGTTGTGGCTTTTTACTCATGGCATAAATATGGAGCATAATTCTGATTATGTGGATATAGGAAAAGTGCTTCATGAAAAAAGCTTTCAGAGGGAGGATAAAGAAATTTTACTTGATGGACGTGTAAAAATAGATTTTGTAAAAAATCAATTGGAAATACATGAAACTAAGAAGAGTAAAGCAATAGAAGAAGCGACGAAGTACCAAGTTTTATACTATATTTATTATTTGAAAAAGAAAGGTGTGGACAAAGTTACAGGAGTTATACATTATATAGATAACCATTCGAAGGAGGAGATTACTCTTAGTGAGCAGGATGAGAATAAAATAAAGGAAGTAATTGAAGAAATCAACAAAATAAAATTAATGGATAAACCACCGGCTAAAGTAAAAAGTAAAATTTGTGCAAAATGTAGTTATTATGAATTGTGTTTTAGTTAGAAGGTGATTTTATGAAAAGAAGCATATATATAAATACTAATGGACGACTCAGTAGAAAAGACAATACCATTTACTTAGAAAGTGAAACTTATGGGAAAAAGCCTATCCCAGTAAATAATATCCAAGAGATATTTTTGTTTGGGGAAGTTGATTTAAATACAAAAGCAATCAATTTTTTAGCACAAAACAACATAACACTTCATGTTTTTAATTATTATGGATATTATATGGGAAGTTTTTATCCGCGAGAACATCTACCTTCGGGTTTTTTATTAGTAAAGCAAGTAGAAAAATATAAAGAGGAACATAAAAGGCTCAAAATTGCGAAAGAAATTATTAATGGGGCCAGTCATAATATTTTAAAGAATGTCAAATATTATGCAAATAGAAAAGAAGGATTAGATGAATATGTTGAAAGGATAGAAAATGAGAGAAAAAATATAAAGGATGCTAAGACTATAAGCGAACTCATGGGGGTTGAAGGTAGGATTAGAAATATATATTATAGTGCTTTTGAAACAATAATTGAGGGGAAATTTGAATTTAAAAATAGGACAATGAACCCTCCGGATAATCCCATAAATGCCTTGATTTCTTTTGGTAATTCTATGATGTATTCTATAGTTCTTACAGAAATATACAATACGCAGTTAAATCCGACTATAAGTTATTTACATGAGCCGGGTGAAAGGAGATTTTCTTTAAGCCTTGATATAAGTGAAATTTTTAAGCCAATAATTGTAGATAGGGTTATTTTTAGTTTGATAAATCAAAAAATGATAAGAGAAGAACATTTCGATCAAGAATTAGAAATGTGTTATCTAAATGAGCAGGGGAGAGTTTTATTTCAGAGAGAATTTGAAGAAAAATTGGGCACCATAATAAAACATCCAAAACTGAACAGAAGTGTGAGTTATAGAAGGCTTATAAGACTTGAATGTTACAAGCTTATAAAGCATTTGTTGGATGAGGAAGAGTATGAATCATTAAAAATGTGGTGGTAATGTGTATGTACTTATAGTTTATGACGTTGAGGAAAAAAGGGTCGCAAAAGTAAATAAATTTTTAAAGACCTATTTGAACTGGGTACAAAATTCTGTTTTTGAGGGGGAATTAACAGAGGCTCAATTAAATAGAATTATCTTATGGTTTAAAGGACATTTGGATTTAAAATGTGATTCCGTTTTAATATATACTGCCAGTTCTGAAAAGTGGCTATCTAAAAAGATTATTGGAGTAGAGAAAAATTCTACAGATAATATTTTGTGAGGGGATAAGATGAGAATAAGATTAACACTATTGCCGGAAGAGGATAAAAGTCTAAATATAAACTATAATTACTTTTTATCAGGATGGATATACAATACTTTAAAAAAAGCAAATAAAGAATATGCAGAAGAGCTCCACGCAAAAGGATATAGTTATGGGAAAAAAGTCTTTAAGTTATTTACTTTTTCTCAATTGCGTAGTAAAAACCTTAAGATAGTTAATGAAAATATAGTGTTTTTAGATAAGACATACTTATATATAACTTCTCCTAAAAAAGAGTTTTTGTTAAATTTTGTGGGTGAAGTCTTAAATAATGATGTTCTAAAATTGCAAGATTATGAGTTTAAGATTGAAAGCGTGGAAGTACTAAAAGAACCAGAGTTTAATAATGAAGAAAATAAATTTATATGTTTATCTCCAATTGTAACTTCTACAGCTGTAGAAATCGATGGTAAAAGAAAAAGTGTAAATTTACCTTTGCATCACCCGAGATTTGTAGAGAATTTAAAAAACAATCTAATTGAAAAATATTACGTGCTTTACAATACATTACCAGATAATTTAAGTCTTAATATTAATTTTGACATGGAATATTATTCACAAAAACCAAAGGGTAAAAGGATAAAATATAAAAATGTTTATGTTCGGGGATATATGGTGCCCTTTACAATGTCAGGAAATATTGAACTAATCAAAGTGGCATATGATTGCGGTATGGGAGAGAAAAATAGTGCAGGGTTTGGAATGATACAAAAAATAAGATGAATATTTATTAATTTAATTTCTTGTCGACCTCTCCCAATGTAAAAATCATAGGAAGTCGACAAGAAAAATTTATAATATAACGTTTTCGATTTCTTAGAAAAAACAGGTTTTTTAAACAAATGAATTATTATACATTTTATTGGCGACTTTATTTTGCCTAGGATATTGTAAAATAGCCAATGTTATGCTAAAGTAAACTTGAATAAAAGAAGTATTATCATGCAATTTTCATGGGATTTAATCTAACCATAGTGGAATTGAAACTTGTAATAGTTATAGATTATCGGAAAAGTATATTAGATTTAATCTAACCATAGTGGAATTGAAACGACGAGTGCTATTGCGTGTGGATCCTTGAGCCAGT
>NZ_AVAF01000119.1 GCF_000445185.1 Thermoanaerobacter sp. A7A | reverse complement strand
GGGTATTCTAGATTTAATCTAACCATAGTGGAATTGAAACTCGGATATTTCTTGTGGAGCATATCCTTTTACATAGCGATTTAATCTAACCATAGTGGAATTGAAACGGAAGTTATGGTATCTACAAAATCAACGGCCTCATGATTTAATCTAACCATAGTGGAATTGAAACTGGGGTCAAGAAAGGATCCCACAAGCAGTTTCTGAGATTTAATCTAACCATAGTGGAATTGAAACTAAGTTCCTGACTGTCAATTCTATTTAAAAGTTCTCTGATTTAATCTAACCATAGTGGAATTGAAACTTAGATGGAGTTGTTCTTCTTTTTGGAATTCCTTTGGATTTAATCTAACCATAGTGGAATTGAAACAAAGGGGAAATAGGGGCTCATTCTATACACCTCCCAAGATTTAATCTAACCATAGTGGAATTGAAACGTAGCTATTGCAGGCATGGGCTTATTATTTACGTTTTGATTTAATCTAACCATAGTGGAATTGAAACACAAATCAAAATCCGGTTCTACATCAGACGGTATTATCGATTTAATCTAACCATAGTGGAATTGAAACATGGTGCAACGACTTGCGGATATTCTCAGTATGCTTGATTTAATCTAACCATAGTGGAATTGAAACTATCCATTTTGCACCTAACAGTGCAAACTGCACTAAGATTTAATCTAACCATAGTGGAATTGAAACAAAGTAGAATGGAATGCAACGAAAAATGTAGTTGAGATTTAATCTAACCATAGTGGAATTGAAACTGAAAAGTTTTGCCCTTTGCTCTCTTAACTCAATAACGATTTAATCTAACCATAGTGGAATTGAAACCAAGATATATCTCACACCAGAGAATATAAACGACCCGATTTAATCTAACCATAGTGGAATTGAAACTTATCTCTTTTTCATATAGAGGCAATTTAGCTGCTAAGATTTAATCTAACCATAGTGGAATTGAAACAGAAAAAAGAATGAAGTTGATGTTGACACAATAGAAGGATTTAATCTAACCATAGTGGAATTGAAACTTGTTTGAATAATCACTATATAGAACCCATGTGCCAGATTTAATCTAACCATAGTGGAATTGAAACCCCTGCCTTTGCTCCAAGAGATGCTCCGGCCAACCCGCGATTTAATCTAACCATAGTGGAATTGAAACCATCAAAGAGGCTATGTTGTTTCAGCAAAAAGTGGTGGATTTAATCTAACCATAGTGGAATTGAAACGCTCGTAACTGACCGGAAGATCAAAGATATCCTGAAGATTTAATCTAACCATAGTGGAATTGAAACGATCCTCCGTGACCTGTTTGTCAATCCGGCCAGCAAGGATTTAATCTAACCATAGTGGAATTGAAACAGAAGGCTGTCGGCAGTTTTGTTTGGGCAGCACTTTGATTTAATCTAACCATAGTGGAATTGAAACGTGTCAAATGGTTCTGTCATGGAACGTATTTTTACACCGATTTAATCTAACCATAGTGGAATTGAAACACCACTTTGTCAGGTAGCTGGCGTGCAAATGATTTTGGATTTAATCTAACCATAGTGGAATTGAAACAAGTGGCTTAATAACACGAATAGTTTATTTTCGGAAGGATTTAATCTAACCATAGTGGAATTGAAACTTTTATCCGGCGCATCATGAGCTTCCAGAAAACTTATGGATTTAATCTAACTATACTGGAATTGAAACCGATTGACAACAATTTATGTGGATTGAGGTGATAATATGGAAATAGATGAGTTAGATGTTGTAAAATTAAAGGATGGGCGTGAAGGAACTGTAGTTCATGTGTTTGACACAAAGGATTTGCCCAGAGCATATGAAATTGAATTTGATGATGGTGAGTTCGAAACAATCGAAGAAGATAAAATTAGCGAAGTAATTTGGCAATTAGATAAACACTAAACCACCCGACCGAACAAGGTTGAAGTGGGATTTAATCTAACCATAGTGGACTTGAAACAGAGATTGAGATTAGAATAGTACAGATTTCAAGTATTCTGGATCAGCATGCGGGTCTAAATATGTATGGATTAGATAAAGCTTTAGAACAAGACCCTAAGACGGTGGGGATGGATTTTTCAAGGAGGTGGAAAGTATTTTCCTGCTGGTGAAGGCGAGAGGCCTCCCGGATATGTAACGTGGGATGGGAAACTGAATTCAGCCTTTAGGCAAATTGACCTTATTATGGAACAGATGTATATTTTAAGTAATACAACTACTGCTGCATTTGGTCAATTAAAACCTGGATTAGCTGAGTCTGGTTCGGCCTTAAGAAGGCTTATGATGGCACCTCTTACCAAAGTTAATAGAGTCCGACGCTTTGATCCAGTGGTAAAGAAGGTTTTAAAACTTGCATCTGAATTGGAGGCAGCACAAGTAATGCCAAATCCAATTAAATTAGACAATATATCAATAAGTTGATGGTTTACCAGATGATGAGATGGAGATGGCTAAAATTTAATACTTTATTAGCATGAAATGGTTTAATAAGTAAAGAGACAGCATTAAAACATATATTCCAATTTGATGAAGTAGCATTAAAGGAAGAACTTATGAAAATTGTAGCTGACGTAAATGCATAAATACCGCTTATCTTTAAACCGAACATACAGCCTCCGCAGGTAAAAGGTAGTGAGGGTTAATGCCTTTTGACGAGGGAAAACACATACAACAACTTGTAGAAATACATCAAAATTTGAATGGGCTTAATAAATACCTTAAAAACTTGAATATAAATAACATAGTGAAAATTGATGAGGAAAGTGGTATATATAATTACCATCAAAGGCACAACAAATAAAAGTGTGAAAGCTTTCCCTAATGCAGTTATAGATTTGTTAAATCCCAAACAGGACAAAATAACCCAGAGAAGATTTTATGACGAAGAAGGTAATGTAAAAGTGAATATCGATTTAATGGATCACGGCCATTCCAAAGTACATTCTATTGTCCCTCATGCACATGATGGGGAGAATGGAGAAAGACAAAGGTTTTTCCCTAATCTTCCTTGTCCCTAAATACCCATCTACCCACATCTTTGTTCATATGCTCATTAAATATAGCTATATCAATTTCACTTTTCCTGTATCTCACAAAAGCTCAGCAAATATCTCCTCGTTGTGGGTATCTAAAAGTATAAATCTCATCGGCATTTCTCTTTGTTTGAAGTAAAAAATCTTTATATTTTGCTACATGTTCTCCTTTTACTTCCTTTTGCTTCCTTGGAATAGTTTTATCAAAAGTATACCCATGTGACATGATATTTCCCACGATAAAGTTCTTTTTCTTTCCTTGCTTCTAATATTAGCTCCTTTTTAATAAGACAATGTGTGTTATTCCACTCAATTTGCCTTAGCTCAGCCAACTTTTTAATTAAAACTTAAACGTTCCATAAACTGTTTCAGACAGATTTGATATAACCATAGTGGAATTGAAATGGGTTTTTTATTGCGAATAAATAATATAGACACTTTAAATTAAATAAGTTAAAATAAAAATGTATAGGAAACACTTGACAAATATTAAAGAACTATTGTATTAATTAGGCTATGAAAGTAAAGCTACAAATCTGCAATAAAAAAAGAAATTTATATTTTTTTAAAGAGAGAACATTATAGAGAGGCGTGGTTGTGATGGATAAGGAAACGATGGAGAGATATCAGGCATGGTTAAATGACCCTTCAATTTCAGAGAAGGATAAAGAAGTTTTAAGGAAAATGAATGAATCTGAAATACAGGATGCTTTTTTTAAAGACCTGGAATTTGGCACAGCAGGTATGCGGAGCGTTATGGGGCTTGGAGCAAATAGGATGAATTTCTATACTGTAGGTAAGGCAACACAAGCTTTTGCAAATTACATAAATAGGGCAGTCGAAGGAGAAAAAAGTGTTGCTATTTCTTATGATACAAGAAATTTTTCAAGGGATTTTGCAATTGAATCAGCAGAAATTCTTGCCGCAAATGGCATAAAGGTGTATTTGTTTGACGACTTTAGACCAACTCCTCTTTTATCATTTGCTGTTAGATATTTAAAGACAACAGCCGGTATAATGATTACTGCAAGTCATAATCCTCCCGAATACAATGGTTACAAGGTATATTGGTCAAATGGAGCGCAGGTGATACCGCCTCATGATGAGAGGATTATAAAAGAATATGAGGAGATAAAATCTTTTGGTGAAATAAAAAGGATACCTTTTGAGGAAGCAAAGAAAAAAGGGCTTGTTGTAATGGTAGATCAGGAAGTTGATTTGGCATATTTTGAAAAAGCACTTTCTTATTCTTTTGGAATTTTTTCAAAAGATTTAAATATTGTCTATACGCCACTGCATGGAACAGGCGTAAAGATAGTGCCACCACTGCTTGAAAAAGTGGGTTTTGATATTTACATTCAAAAAGAGCAACAGGTACCTGATGGAAATTTTCCTACAGTAAATTATCCAAATCCCGAATTTGATGAAGCCTTTAAGCTAGCTCTAGAGGATGCGAAGAGGCTTGATGCAGATATAGTGCTAGCTTCTGACCCTGATGCAGACAGGATGGGGGTATTAGTGAAGCATAAGAGAGATTATGTGAGAATAGATGGCAATCAAATGGGGATATTACTTTTGAATTTCTTGTTGGAGATGTATTCAAAAAAAGGAATGCCTAAAAATCCGGCCGTTATAGAATCTATTGTATCTTCAAAGTTGTTTGCTAAAATTGCAAAAGCCCACGGGGTTGAGGTTTCTGAAGTTTTGACTGGATTCAAGTGGATTTGCAATGAGGCTGACAGGTTAAGAGCTGAAGGCAAAACTGTATTTTTTGCCTATGAGGAAAGCTATGGATACAATATAGGTGATTTTGTTTACGATAAAGATTCTGGGACTCCAATAATGGTAACTTGTGAAATGGCAGCTTATTACAAGCAAAAAGGCATGACTTTGGTGGACGCTTTAGAAGAGATTTATAAAAAATACGGGTATTATTTTGAAGGGCAGCTTTCTCCTGTGTATGAAGGAGAAGCAGGAGTAGAAAAAATAAGGAGAATAATGAAAAGGTTGAGGAAAAATCCCATTGAAAGTCTTGCGGGATATAAACTGACAGGGATGATAGATTATTTAAAAGGACATGGGCAAATTCCTCCTTCGGATGTTTTAAAGATGGAGTTTGAGGATAGGCTTTTGGTCTATGCAAGGCCTTCAGGCACAGAGCCGAAAGTGAAGTTTTACTTTATGGTTATGAATATGGAAAGTTTAGAAGAAGCGAAATCTCTCTTAGAAAAGGCGAAAGAGGAGTTTGCAAAGACTTTGGGTTTGGAAGATTAATATTTTAAGGAGACCACAATAAGTGGTTTCTTTTTTTGTATTGATTTATTTTATGTGAATGTGTAAAATTATTACAGGATATTATGGAGAGGGCAGTGGATATGAAAGGGAAAACAGTGACTAAAATTTTAATTTTTATTTTTTTGATAGTAAGCATAATTGCTATTCCCTTAACGGCAGAAAATTTGGGTATTTCAGAAACTCTTTTAAAGGAATTTATTGTGGAAAAAAAGCCACAAAGTCTTCCTCAAGAGGATGTTCATAAAGAGGATAATTATACAAAAATAGTTATAAGTGCAGTAGGGGATTGTGCTTTAGGCTCTGATGAGTCCTATGGTAAATTTGGTACCTTTGATGAAGAGTTAAAAAAGCATAATTATGACTATGGATATTTTTTTGAAAACGTCAAAAACATTTTAGATAAGGACGATTTGACGATTGCAAATTTGGAGACAACTTTTACTACTGCAACGAAAAAAGCTAATAAGGAATATGCTTTTAAAGGAGAAGCTTCTTATGCGCGGATTTTAAAGGAAGGGAGTATAGAAGTTGTAAATTTGGCAAATAATCATACTTTTGATTATTTGAGAGAGGGTTTTGAAGATACAATAAGAGCATTAAAGAAAGAGGGAATTGAGTATTTTGGATATGGGTATAAATACGTTACTAATATAAAAGGGATAAAAGTTGGAGTGCTTGGTTATACAGGTTTTGACAATACTATGGAGACTAAAAATCAAATTAAAAAGGATATTATAGAATTGAGATCTAATGTCAATATTTTGGTTGTTAGTTTTCACTGGGGAGAGGAGAATCAGTATTATCCAAACAAAATCCAGAAGGATTTAGGCCATTTTGTAATAGATGAAGGAGTAGACCTTGTGATAGGTCATCATCCTCATGTGATACAAGGGATAGAAAAGTATAAAAATAGGTATATTGCCTATTCTCTTGGCAATTTTTCTTTTGGGGGGAATAGAAATCCTAAAGACAAAGATTCTTTGATATTTCAGCAAACCTTTATTCTTAATGATAAAGGAGAAATAATAGATATTGAAGAGGATATAATACCTGTATCTGTTTCTTCTCAAAAGGATAGAAATGATTTTAAACCAATTATTTTGGAAGGGAAAGAAAAAGAAAAAGTCTTGAAAAAGATTGAGATGTTGTCAAAGGGAATAAATTAAATAAGAAAAGAAGGATTGAAATATAAATTTTTTAGAATTTTAAAGAGTTTGAAAAATATAAAGTAGCAGAGTATAATGAAGATGTGTACATAAGTACAAAAAAGGAGGAAGAAACATGCCCAGACGATATGTAATTGTTGGTGGCGATGCTGCTGGAATGAGTGCAGCTTCTCAAATTAGAAGACAGGACTCTGAAGGAGAAATTCTTGTCTTTGAAAAGGAAGAGGTCATTTCTTATGCTCAATGTGGCCTTCCCTACTGGATAGGGGGAGTAGTAGCTGAAAGGAAAAAGCTTATTGCGCGAACAGCTGAAGAGTTTTACACTCGCTATAATATCGATGTAAAGCTTTATCATGAGGTTACACAGATTATACCTCAAAAGAAGCAGATTCGTGTATATCGCCGGGAAGAAAAAGATGAAATTACAGTGCCTTATGATGTGATTTTAATTGGGACAGGAAGTGCAGCGATTGTACCGCCATGGGAAGGTAAAAATTTGCCTGGAGTTTTTACTTTGAAGACAATGGGAGATGCGGAAAAGCTCTTGTCTTGGCTTGAAACTCATACTCCTAATAAAGCGGTGGTAATTGGTGGGGGATATATTGGTTTAGAAACAGCAGAAGCCTTACATACGAGAGGTTTTAAAGTGACTGTTTTGGATTTAGCTCCTCAGCTTATTCCGACTTTTGATGCTCCTATTGCTGAAATTGCACAGGATGCTCTTAAAAGGCATGGGGTAGAAATTCATTTAAATGAAGAAGTTGTGGGGTTAGAAGGGGATGAAAAAGGCGTACGGGCTGTTGTGACAAAAAATGGTTCTTTCCCAGCCGATTTAGTCATTATTTCTATAGGAGTTCGCCCAGTTAGTGAGCTTGCCAGAGAGGCTGGTATAGAATTAGGTCCTCGAAGTGCGATTCTTGTAAATGAACGCCTACAAACAAATATTCCAGATATTTTTGCTGCAGGGGACTGTGCTACCCATTTTCATCGCATAAAAAATGCGCCGGATTATGTGCCTTTGGGGACAACGGCTAATAAACAAGGGCGAATTGCTGGAATTAACATGGCGGGCGGAGATGCAAAATTTGCAGGTATTGTCGGTACAGCGATTGTGAAGGTTTTTGATAGGACGATTGCAAGAAGCGGTTTAGGGGAAAGGGAATGCCAAGCTTTAGGTCTTCCATATCAGACTGTTTCTATTAAGGCAAGACCTATAAGTCATTATTATCCCTGGGAAGATGAAGTTTTGACTATTCGCCTCCACTTTAATAAAGACAACCGCAAGCTTTTAGGAGGACAAATTGCAGGAGGTGCTGGGGTAGACAAGCGAATTGATGTTCTCGCTACAGCTCTTTTCCACGGTATGACTATTGATGACCTTCAGGCCTTGGACCTTGCTTATGCGCCTCCGTATAACTCGGTATGGGATCCTCTCCAACAAGCAGCGACAGTAGCACAAAGAGAAAAATAACGTTCAAAAAGGTCTTACCTATATTCATGGTAGGACCTTTTTATATGTTTTAAAAATCTCGACTTAACCAGGCATTTGGAATATTCAAGAGGTTTACAGCAACTATGTTATTACCTATAATTGAAATTGGGAATAAACTTTGGAGGTGGAGTATAAAAAAACTTGAAAATTATGTTTTTATTTTTGTAGAAGCTTTTCTTGCGGCAGTAGCATTAGAAATATTTTTAGTACCTAATAATATAATTGATGGTGGTATAACTGGTATTTCTATCATGTTAAGTTATTTGACAAAATTGCTTCTTGGAGCTTTTATTTTTCTATTAAATATTCCCTTCTTAGTTTTTGGTTATAAACAAATAGGTAAGAGTTTTGTAATTTCTACTTTTTTGCTGTTACGATTCTTTCTATCGGGGTCACTTTTTTAGAGAAAATCCCTCCTCTTACAAGTGATACTTTGCTGGCTTCTGTTTTTGGAGGTATCATTTTGGGAAGTGCTGGAATAGTTTTTACTTGGGATAGAGCCATGTATTCTCTCATTACTTATTTTATTGCTTTTAAGGTTATTGATTTGACTATAGAAGGTTTAGATGAAGCGAAAGCTGTTATGATAGTTACTGAGAAAGCAGATGAGATTGCAGAAACTATAATAGCCCGTTTAGGACGAAGTGTTACGTTTTGGAAAGGAAAGGGTGGTTATACTAAAGGAACAAAAGGAATCTTATATGCTGTAGTTAGCCGTTTGGAGACTGCTAAATTAAAAATGATTGTGAAAGAACATGACGAAGGAGCCTTTGTTACCATACATGATGTCTACGATGTTTTAGGAGGTAAATTGCAAAAGAGGTCGATTCATTAATGCTGTATACATCTTATTTTTCTAAAAAGTGATTAGACGTCTGACAAATAACAAAAAAATTGTGATATAATATAAAATTGGTTAAAGTAAATAATAAAAATACCGATAAAAATAAAGTGAGGTGTTAATGTGAAAGAGACGTTGCTGGCATTAGTTACTGGAATGATTGTAGGATTAATTTTTTCATTTTTAAAATTGCCACTCCCTGCTCCAAATGTATTACCAGGAATAGCTGGTATTATAGGAATTTACCTTGGGGGAGTATTGTTTGAATACATCCTTAAATTTATTAGTAGATAAAGTCTTGAAGTAGCAGGGTGGTGGGGTGAAAACATAATCTATAAAAGGGGGAACACATATGAGAAGCATATTTTGGCGGCTCATTATTTCATTTCTTATAGTAGCAGCCATACCGGTGGGGGCTATTTATTATTTTGCGGTTGACGATAAAGTTATGCATGTCTTTGTTACAGTAGCAAGTGTTAGTTTTGCTTTGTCATTAATTTTATCAGTAATTATTTCATTAAATATTACAAGACCTATTAAAAAATTAATTGAAGAACTTAAAAAAGCACAAGAAGGAGATTTTACAGCTAAGGTAGATTTAATGAGAAAAGATGAGATTGGTACATTACTAACGACTTTTAATAGGACGATGGAAAATGTTAGAGCAATTTTACAAGACGTCTCTACTTTTGCTCAAAGCACTAAAGATACAGCAAATGCTCTTTTTAAGTCTATTGAACAAGGGAATATGACTTTTGAACAAATTTCTAAGGCAGTGGAAGAGATTGCAAATGGAGCTTCTGAACAAGCAAAAGATACTTCTAATGCAGCCGATATGGTGCAGAATATTGGGAATAGTATTGATAATTCCGCTAAATTTTTCAAAGCCGTAGAAGAGTCTACTATAAATGCTGATAAGCTTAGTCAAAATGGCATGCACACAGTAAATTCTTTGAAAGAAAAAACTGATGTTACAAAAGAGTCAATTGATGAAGTTGTTAGTGCGATAAATGAATTGCAAGCAAATTCTCACCATATTGAAAAGATTATAGAAGTGATAACGGGAATTGCAGACCAGACCAATTTGCTTGCCTTAAATGCTGCTATTGAGGCAGCAAGAGCTGGTGAGGCAGGTCGTGGGTTTGCAGTTGTTGCAGAAGAAGTTCGAAATTTAGCAGAACAATCAAGACAAGCTGCAAGTGAAATAGCCAAGATTATAAGTGAAATAGAGCAAAAGACAGACAAGACAGTTGAAAAAGCAAATTTGGTAAAGGAAATTGCGGAGGACCAAGCACATCATGTGGAAACTACATATGCTGCTTTTAATGAGATCAAGAGTTCAATAGATACTATTACGGAAAATATACATATGTTAAATAATGCGATGATGGAACTTTCAGGGTATAAAGATGAAATAATAGGATCTATAGCAAATATTACAGCAGTGTCAGAAGAGACTGCTGCGTCCACTGAAGAAGTTGCCGCATCTACAGAAGAGCACATGAAGTTTATAAATGAGATAAAGGAAAGTTCGGAAAATCTATTAAAGTCAGTTACTGCTCTTGAAAATATATTGTCAAAATTTGTTGTCTCATTATAAAAATGAAATTAAGACAGAGCTAAAAAAGCCTGTCTTTTTATTTTTTATTGTTTACAAAATATATAAAAATTTTTGTGGACAAAGGCGAACTTTTAATATAATTTTAAAAATAAAATTCGCATTTTAATTGATTTGTGCTTTTTTTTCTGGTAATATATATTACGGGCTTTTGTTTTTCATATACTAAGTAAAAGGGGTTATCTTTATGAGAGTGTACGACGTCATTATCATTGGAGGAGGTCCTGCGGGACTTTTCACTGCCTTAGAACTAATCGATAAAAAAGATGGATTAAATATATTGCTGTTAGAAAAAGGGAAAGATATACAAAAAAGAATTTGCCCTATTAATGTCTATGGCTCAAAGTGTGCTAATTGTAAACCCTGCGCTATTACTTCTGGAATAGGGGGCGCAGGGGCATTTAGTGATGGGAAACTGACTTTGACATCAGAGTTTGGTGGGGTTTTAGATGAATACATGTCTAAGTCGCAGCTTAACGACCTTATAAATTATGTCGACAGGATATACGTAAAATTTGGAGGGACAACAGAAGTTCACGGTACAGATAGAGAAAAAATCAGAGAAATAGAAAAAAGAGCTCAAGCTGCAGATTTAAAATTGATTCCTGCAGTGATAAAACATTTAGGTACAGAAAAATGCTTTGACATTATAAAAAACATGAGAGATTATATTGGGCAAAAGGTGGAGATTAAAACAGAGACACCTGTTGCTGAGATAATTGTAGAAAATGGCAAGGCAAAAGGGGTAGTTACAGAAAAAGGAGAAAAATATTACGGGGAATATATAGTTGTTGTACCTGGAAGAGAAGGTGCTGAATGGTTCAAAAGAGAAGCTGACAGAATCGGATTGGAAACAAAAAATAACGCTGTTGATATAGGAGTGAGAGTAGAAATTCCTGCTGTTGTCATGGAAGATATAACAAAGGAAATATACGAATCGAAATTTATATATTATTCTAAGTCCTTTGATGACAGGGTAAGGACTTTTTGTATGAATCCTTATGGTAAAGTTGTGATAGAAAATAATAATGGAATTAAAACAGTAAATGGACATAGCTACAAAGATATAAAAACAGACAATACAAATTTTGCAATACTTGTTAGCAAAGAATTTACCCATCCTTTTAATAGACCCATAGAATATGGTCGTTATATAGCAGAACTTGCCAATATGTTAGGAGATGGAGTGATTGTGCAAAGATTAGGGGACTTACTAGCGGGAAGGCGTTCTACTCCAGAAAGGATTAAGAGAGGCCTTGTGGAACCAACTTTAAAAGATGCAACGCCAGGAGATTTAAGCTTGGTGTTACCTTATAGATTTTTGCAGTCAATTATTGAGATGTTGCAAGCTTTGGACAAAGTATCTCCAGGGGTATATTCTAAACATACACTTTTATACGGTGTTGAGGTAAAGTTTTATTCCTCACGAGTAAAGCTTACTGACAAATTTGAAACGCAAATTCAAAATCTATTTGCGGCGGGAGATGGAGCAGGCATTACACGGGGACTGGCACAAGCCTCTGTATCTGGCGTTGTAGTTGCAAGAGAAATATTGGAAAGAGTTAAATAAGGAAGGAGAATAATTATGTCAACATTAGTTATAGTTGGTACCCAATGGGGAGATGAAGGGAAAGGGAAAATTACTGATTATCTTGCGGAAAAGGCAGATGTAGTCGTAAGATACCAAGGAGGGAACAACGCAGGGCATACTGTTGAAAAAGAAGGTGTCCAGTATAAACTTCATTTAATTCCTTCTGGAATATTGTACTCCGAAAAAATTTGCATAATAGGTAATGGGGTAGTGGTTGACCCTGCTTCTTTGATTGAGGAAATAGAAAATTTACAAAAACAAGGAATTAGCGTGGATAATTTAAAGATAAGCGATAGAGCCCATATCGTTTTTCCTTATCACATAAAGCAAGATGAACTTGAAGAGATTTCAAAAGGGAAAAACGACTTAGGGACAACAAAAAGAGGAATTGGTCCTTGTTACATGGATAAGTCAGAAAGAATAGGGATAAGGGTTTGTGACCTTCTAAAACCCAAAGTTTTTGAAGAAAAACTTAGAAGAAATGTGGAAAAGAAAAACAAACTTTTTAAGGAGCTATATGGAGCAGAAGGATTTGACTTTGAAGAAATGTACCAAAAATACTTGGAGTATGCTGAAAAAATAAAACCCTTTGTTACTGATACAACAGTGCTTTTATACGATTTAATTAAAAGTGGCAAAAAAGTTTTATTTGAAGGAGCACAGGGGACACTTCTTGATTTAGATTTGGGTACCTATCCTTATGTTACTGCTTCCCATCCTATAGCAGGCGGTGTTACAGTGGGGGCTGGCATAGGACCCACGATGATTGATGAAGTTATGGGAGTTGTGAAGGCGTATACTACGAGGGTTGGAAAAGGCCCATTTCCTACAGAGCTTTTTGATGAAAATGGTGAATTTTTAAGAGAAAAAGGCCATGAATACGGTACTACAACGGGAAGAGCCAGAAGATGTGGCTGGCTAGATGCTGTGATTCTTAAATACTCTGTAAGAGTATCCGGCATAACACATTTTGCTTTGACAAAACTTGATACCCTGACAGGGCTTAAAAAAATAAAAATTTGTACAGGATATAAATTTAATGGCAGAATAATAACAGATTTTCCCGCAAGTCTTGAGGATTTGGCTCAATGTGAACCTGTATATGAAGAATTTGACGGGTGGGAAGAAGATATACAAGAAGCAAAAACTTTTGACGACTTACCTTATAATGCTCAAAAATATATAAGAAGAATTGAAGAATTGATAGGCATTAAAGCAGCAATAATATCTGTAGGACCAGAAAGAAATCAGACTATTGTTTTAAGGGATTTTTGATGAAGTTTCATCAAAATCCCTTTTTGTTTGTTGACTGTAACAACCTTAAATGGTATATTTTAAATATAAAGGTTTAACTAAAAGGGGGATTGCAAATTGTTTGAGTTTAAAAAGCCTACTGCTAAGGAATATTTGGGGGCATACATAATTCAAGCTTTTGAGGTTTCGCCCGACGATTCTAAGCTTGTAATGAGTGCCAATTTAAACGGTGCTTTTAATTTGTGGGCTATTGACCTTGAAACTTCCTATTATCCGTATCCATTAACGAGCATCGGGCAAAGCACTTCCTTTATTAAATTTGACCCAAAAGGGAGATATATACTTGCGGGATTTGATAAAGATGGGGATGAAAACTACAAAATATACGCATTGCCTTTAATAGGGGGAGAACTTACGCCTTTGTTTGAGGAATCTAAAGATCAGGACAAATACTATTTTTCACATTTAAATGAAAAAGGAAAACTTTTGTATTACGTTTCAAGCAAGGAAAATCCTACTTATTTGAATGGATATGTATACGATATTGAAAAAAAGCAAGAAAGAAGATTGTACGAAGGATCAGAAGGGGCTACATACCTTGCTGCAGTGTCTGACGACGACACCCGATTTGTGATAATAAAAGGTTTTGCCAACACCTATGCTGTAGCAATGGTGATGACTGAGACAGAAACTTTGCCACTTGTTCCTGATCCACAAAAAATTCACATAACCAGAAGTCCTCTTTTTGTAGACAAGGACACAATATATTTTTTGACAGACTATGAGTCTGATTTTACATATCTTGCGATGTTTTCAATAAAAGACAAAGCTTTTCGCAAAATTTTAGAAATACCCGATGTCTCTTTTGTGGAAGCAAAGTTTCACAGAGAAAGTAGCAGTATCATACTTCAAGCAGAAAAAGGTGTTGAAGACCTTTTGTATCGCTTTTATTTAGATGACCAAAGGTTAGAAAAAATACCCTTGCCAGTTTCGGTAATAGACCAATTGGAGGTTTCTAAAAAAGGCACGATATACGTATTAGGCCGAAGTGCCACAACCATTCACAACATATACAGACTGGTAGAAGGTAGAGAGTGGGAACCTATTACCCAAAATAGGTTGCCCGGTATCCCAAAAGAATTATTGGTGGAGCCAGAAGTTTTAGAATATGCAAGTTTTGATGGCAAAAGGATACAGGCATTGTTTTTTAAACCTCTAGCTGATATAGACAATGGATACACAGTTCTTTGGCCACATGGTGGACCGCAAGCTGCTGAAAGAAAGTTTTTCCGCCCATTTTTCCAACTCTTATTAGCTTATGGGTATCGCATATTTGCTCCAAATTTCAGAGGGAGCACAGGATATGGTAAAACCTTTACTCAACTAGTAGAAAGAAATTGGGGAGAAGGGCCACGAAAGGATATAATTGCAGGGATAGATTGGCTTATTGAGACAGGGAAAATTGACAAAGATAAAATATTTGTAGTTGGGGGAAGTTATGGAGGGTATATGACCCTTCTGTTACACGGAAGGCATGCAGACAAAATTAAAGCCTTTGTTGATATTTTTGGAGTCAGCAATTTAATTACCTTCGCAGAATCTGTGCCACCCCATTGGAAGCCTATGATGGAAAGAGCGTTGGGAGACCCTGTAAAAGACAAAGAACGTTTAATTAAAGATTCCCCCATCACTTATTTAGAAAACATGACAAAACCTATGTTAGTGGTGCAGGGGGCTAATGACCCTCGTGTAGTGAAAGCAGAGTCAGACCAAATTGTAGAAGCTTTAAGGTCAAAGGGTAGGGATGTAGAGTACATTGTACTACCAGATGAAGGCCATGGCTTTTCCAAAAAAGCTAATGAAATAAAGGTGTACACAGCTATTTTGGATTTTCTCGATCGCCATAAGTAAAGGGCAAAAAAATTTTTTAAAAAGCTTGACATATACTGTTGCTCTAAGTATAATATATAAATGTCAGGACAATTGGATAGCTAATAAAGGTGCTGGCGTAGCTCAATAGGCAGAGCAGCTGACTTGTAATCAGCAGGTTGAAGGTTCAAGTCCTTTCGCCAGCTCCATTTTTTTGTCAAAAGTCAAGGTTTTTAAGTACCTTGCTTTTTTATTTTAGTGTTGGTGACAACAAAATGACAACATCTGATCTTTTCGATCTGTGAAGAGCTTATTTGGTTTTTCAGCTGCTTCTCTTTGTATTTGATTTAGTATCATTTTCGGTGTTTTGGTATCTGGTGCTTCAAATATAGCTCTTACCTTCCATGTATTTTATCTTGACACTATCGGTTTGATGCTTAATAATACTAAAGGTAAATCAATTGTGGTAAGTCTTGTCACCCATAGGCACTAAAATAATTGATAGTACCAATGCTAGTGATAGGAACAGACTAAGTATTCGCTTGTTTCTAAAATTCATTCGATGGAGTAGTAACCGATGGCCTTAAACCTTAACTGGAAATTTTATATACAATGATATTATACGAGAGGTGATAATAATGCCTAAAAAAAATGAAATTTGTGTTATAGATAGATTTGAAGGAGATTGGGCGGTCATAGAATGGAAAGATAAGATTTTTAATTTCCCTCGGGAATTACTTCCTAAGGAGGTAAATGAAGGAGACGTACTGATATTTAATGTGGATGTAGATAAAAGCGAAACAGAAAAGCGCAAAAAGGCTATTGAAGATTTGGCGAAGGACCTATTTAAAGATGAATAAAGATGGATAAATGTTAAAAAGGTGCATAATTTGAAGGAGAGGTTTTAGCTATGTACAAGAAGAGATTACTGTTGCCCTTTATATTAATACTATTTGCATTTATATTGACAAATTATACAATATTTGACAATACCCTTACTCATGAAGTTCAACAGGTTTTACAGGATGAAGGAATAAAAAAACAGCACGAAGCAGTTAAAAAATCCGCAACAGACAGTTTAACAGTAAATTATATAGACGTAGGACAAGGAGACAGTATATTTATACAAACTCCATCAGGCAAGACGATGTTAATAGATGCAGGAACACCTGAAATGGGTAGCAAAGTTATAAAGTACATAAAAAGCCAGGGAATTAATAAAATTGACGTACTTATAGGTACCCATCCTCATAATGACCACATAGGAGGTATAGTGGAGATTATAAAAACCTTCAAAATAGGAAAGTTTTATATGCCTAAAGTAACCACTACAACGAGGACATTTGAAGAAGTTCTAAAGGCAGCAAAATCAAAAGGACTTTCGATAAACGTTGCAAAAACAGGAGTAGTAATTGACCTTGGAGATGGTATAATTGCAAAAATGCTTGCGCCAAATAGTTCCCATTACGAGGACTTAAATAATTATAGTGCGGTAATAAAAATTACGTATGGTAATACATCTTTTTTGTTTACAGGAGATGCTAGTGAACAATCTGAAAAGGAAATGCTAAGTAAAGGATATAATTTAAAAGCCGACGTCTTAAAAATTGGACATCATGGCAGTTCTTCATCTTCTACTTGGGCATTTTTAAAGGCAGTACATCCTAAATATGCTGTTATATCTTGCGGTAAATACAATGACTATGGTCATCCCCACAAAGAAACAATGAAAAAGCTTAGGTCATTAGGAATAATAGTATATAGAACAGATGAATGTGGGACTGTAATTGCAGTAAGTGATGGCAAAACTATAAATTTTAATGTAGAACCAGGTGATAATTTGTCGGGAAGTGAGATTAAAAGATAATTTACGATCATCCGCCGAGAACGCTTTCCAATTTACTGAGAGATGAAAGGCGGTAAAAAATGTGATAAAATAAAGTAGAGTTAAAACAGGAAGGAGGTGAGAAAAATGGAAGTAACAAGAGTTATAGTATTTCAACTTTCTCACTGCAGCAGAGAACACAGAATAATATTGAGACATTTAACATACTCAGCATCAAAACTGTGGAACGTCGCAAACTACGCTGTTCAGAACAGAGAAATATCAGTAAATCAGTTAGAAAAGTGCTTAAAGGATAATTTCTGGTATAAAAACTTGCATTCACAATCTGCACAAGCAATACTGCAAAAACTACAGATAGCTTGGAAGAATTTTTTTGATGGATATACTAAAAAGCCGAAGTATCAACCCAAAAACGGGCATATCCCTGTAAGATGGAAGAAAAATGGCATAAAAATAATTAATAGCAAAATCAGACTATCATTGTCCACACAAACAAAGCAATATTTAAAAGAAAAGTACGGTATTGAGTCCAAATATCTATGGATAGATTTACCGAAAAATCTATCGCTCAATACTGTACAGGAAATTGAAATTGTTCCAAAAACTTTGTATGGACATACTACATATTTTGTTCATATCGTTTATAAAAAAGATATACCAGAAGTCGAACCTGCAGATAAAAAAATGATGGGAATAGATTTTGGAATAAAGAATTTTGCAGCAATAGTTATAGAAGAAAATCCAGAAACATTTATTATTGATGGCGGTTATCTTATCTCAAGATTAAGATTATTAGCCAAGGAAAAAGCGAGAATCCAATCTGTAATTTCAAAACAAGGATACAAAACATCGTATAAGCTTCACAATTTAATAATCAAAGAGAAGAACTTTGTAAAAGACTACATACATAAAGTTTCAAGGTATATAATAGAACTGGCGAGGCAGAACGGAATAAGCAAAATAATAATAGGTGGAATGAGTGACGGAATGAGAGATATGGATATAGGACATAAGAATAACGAGAAACTGCACAAAATACCATTTGGTAGATTGTTTGATATGATAAAATACAAAGCTAGAGAATATGGGATAGAGGCAAAAAAAGTAGAAGAAGCATATACTTCTCAAACATGTTCTGTATGCGGTATAGTGGAGAAGAATAATCGCATATACAGAGGATTATATGTTTGCAGTAGGTGTAGGACAGTAATGAATGCCGATATAAACGGTGCAGTGAACATATTAAAGAGAGTAACCCTGAATCCGAGATTGGATAGGGGTAGAGGGTTTGGCAACCCAAAGCGAATAAGGGTAGCATAGACTATCAATCTTCGCTTAAAGAACCTCTCCACTTTAGTGGAGAGAGTGTGTCAGTTTAATACATTGCATTTATAAAGTGATATGATATAATAAAAGCATTGAAATCAGTTGAAATAAATTTTTAGGAGGATTATTATGGCTACAGTAAAACCCTTTAAGGCAATAAGGCCTGTACCAGGATTGGCAGATAAAATAGCGTCCTTGCCTTATGACGTCGTAAATACCGAAGAAGCGAGGAATTTGGCGAAAGATAATCCTTATTCATTTCTTCATGTGGATAGAGCAGAAATAGATTTAGCTCCATCTATAAATCCTTACGATGAAATAGTTTATGAAAAAGCGAGAGAAAATTTTGACAGAATGCTTAAAAAAGGACTGTTAATAAAAGATAATGAGGAGAACTGTTACATCTATAGAGAAATAATGAACGGCAGGAGTCAAGTGGGATTGGTAGCGACTGTTTCGATTGATGAGTATTTAGAAGGAATAATTAAAAAGCATGAGCTTACTCTGCCGGAGAAAGAACAGGATAGAATAAATCACATGGATTACTGTGATGCTCACACAAGTCCAGTTTTTTTAACGTACAAAGCCAATCAAGAGCTTAAAAAGTTGTTAAATAGCTGGATGGAGAGCAAAAATCCTATATATGATTTTACATCAGAGGATGAAATAAGACATACAGTATGGATTATAGATGACAAATCCTTAATAAATAAAATTACTTCTGTTTTTAAGGTAATAGACTATCTTTACATTGCAGATGGACATCATCGGGCTGCTGCTTCTGTAAAAGTAGGCTTAAAGAGGCGAGAACAAAATCCTGATTATAAAGGAGATGAGGAGTTTAACTATTTTTTAGCAGTGTTAGTGCCCCATGATGAAGCTTATATCATGCCTTATAATAGGGTGGTAAAAGATTTAAACGGCTATTCTGAAAGTGAATTTATTGAGAAGATAAAAGAGAAATTTGAAGTAGAGAAATGTAATGAAGGCCAGCCTTTCAATCCTTCGCAAAAGCACACTTTTGGCATGTATCTATCAGGGAAGTGGTACAAACTTACTGCCAAAGAAGGTACTTTTAACCCATCGGATCCGATAGAAAGTTTGGATGTGTCCATCTTACAAAAAAATCTGTTAGATCCTATTTTGGGGATAAAAGATCCGAGAACTGATAAAAGGATTGATTTTGTAGGAGGAATTAGAGGCTTAGAAGAATTAGAAAGAAGAGTTAAGGAAGACATGAAAGTGGCTTTTTCTATGCATCCGACAACAGTTGAAGATTTAATTGCTGTTGCCGATGCGAGAATGATAATGCCTCCTAAGTCTACCTGGTTTGAGCCTAAACTAAGAAGCGGATTATTTATTCATGAATTGAGCTAAAAGCACCTTTTCTTTTTTAAGGTGCTTTTTATTTTTTAAGTGAAAAAGTTCTATTATTTAAAAATTTGTACTAATATATATTGAAGGATAATTTAGGGGAGCTGGTTATATGAAAATAAAACAAAAAGCACTACTAGGTTTAGTTATAATTGTAATTATCGGCTTAGTGCTTTATCTTTTGCCTGAAGAGACTCAACTTACATCTTACACAATTGAAGCAAAATATGATGACCAAAATAAAATAATTTACGCTACTCAAACAGTAAAATACATAAATACCAATGATATCCCCTTAAAAGAAATATACTTTCATCTATATCCAAATGCTTTCAAGACACAAGAGAATTTGCCTTTTACGAAGGAAGAACTCCCTTTTGCCTATCCTAATGGTTTTCAGCCGGGATTTATAGAGATTGAAAAAGTTACTTTTGATAAAGACATTCCAGCTACTTACGAATTGGAAGAACCTAATGAGGAAATTTTAAAAATAAATTTGCCTAAAGAATTAAAAAAAGGAGAAACAATAGAAATCAATATGACCTACAAAGTACAAATTCCACCTTGTAGAAGTAGATTTGGCTATGGGAACAATACTGTACAGATAGGAAATTGGTATCCTATACTCTCTGTATATGATAAAAATGGCTGGAATAATGACCCCTACTACATTTTTGGAGATCCTTTTTATAGTGATATAGCAAATTACAAAGTGAAATTGTCAGTACCTAAAAAAATGATAGTTGCCTCTACTGGAGAGATAAAACAAGAGAAAAACTATGGAGATTCCAAAGAATTAGTTATTGAAGCACAAAAAGTAAGAGATTTTGCTATGGTTTTAAGCACGAAATTTAAGATAGCAGAGCAGCAGGTAGATGGCATAAAAGTTAAATCCTATTATTTTACAGAAGGGTATGGGGATAAAGCTCTTAAATTTGCTGTAGATGCAATTAAGTTTTACAATGATTATATTGGCAAGTATCCTTATAAACAATATTCTGTTGTACAGACTGATTTTTACATGGGAGGCATGGAATATCCTAATCTTGTAATGATATCAAAGGATTTGTATACAAAAGCTAATTTGTTTCATTTAGAATATGTAATTGCTCACGAGACTGCTCATCAGTGGTGGTATGGTGTTGTGGGGAATAATCAAATAAAAGAATCTTGGCTGGATGAGGGATTGACGGAGTACACTACAATTATGTATATAGAAAGGTATTATGGTAAGGCAACAGCTGATGAGATTTATAGACTTGTTATAGAGGGAGAATTTAATAAATTTCTAAATACCAATTCAGATATTTCGTTAGCTAAGACTTTGGCAGATTTTAAAGAGTGGAAGGAGTACACTAATATAGCTTATAACAAAGGAGCAATGGTTTTTTATAATCTGAGGAATCTGATAGGTGACGAAGAATTCAAAAAGGTGCTTCAAAATTATTATGATAAATACAAATATAAAATTGCCACTACGCAAGACCTAATTGACGTAGTGGACAGTGTTACAGGCAAAGATACAGGTGGATTTTTCCAAGAGTGGTTTTATTAAATTATCATTTTTCGCTTTAGCCTTATATCTTCACCGTAGAAATTGAGCAATTTAAAATGGCCAAATATTCGTGAATAAATTCTTTCAGGATAAATTGCCATTATTTCTGATAAAAGTAAATTTGTAGAAATAATAAATTTTTTGCCAAGTAACAATCTTGTATTTAAAATATTAAAAAATTCCTGCAAACTAAAAGCAGTTATAGATTCTGTTCCCAAATCGTCGATTATAAGGAGGTCACATTCTTTTAATAATTCCAAATATTCATTATAGCTACTGCTATCAGCATTAAGCTTGTTTATTCTCAAACCTTCAATTAAATCTGGTGCTGTGCGATATATCACACTTTTACCTCTATCTAATAATTCCTTTGCTATACAATTAGCAAGAAAGGTTTTACCAAGACCTGAGTCACCATAGAAAAAAAGGCTTTCAGCGGTAGTATCAAAATTTTTTATAAAATTAAGAGAAAACTCTACAATATTTTTCATGTTGCTTCTTGGGGAAGGCTTATCACCATAGGGTTTGTCTGAATAATATTCGAAATTAAAATTAGAGAAATTTTCTTTTTTAAGTATTTCGGCTATACTTGATTGTTTATAATAAATATTTATAAGTTTTTGGTCAAAACATTTACATCGCTTTCTATTTACATATCCTGTATCTTTGCATATGTTGCATTCGTATTTAGGTTCTAGATAATCTTCAGGGTATCCATTAGATTCTAAGAGATAAGCCTTCTTCTTTTTTAAATTATTTAACCTCTCTTTTAAAAGATTTAAAAGTTCTCTTCCATTTTCAGGTTCTTTAAAAATTGATTGAGTTATTTCGATTCCTACCTTCTTAATCTCTTCCTCAATTTTTTCAAGTTCAGGAATTTCTTTATAAAGTTTGTTTTTACGATTGAGGGCATCTTTTAAAGCCTTATCTCTTTTCATTTCATATTCTTTAAGGATTTCATGGATGATGTTTTCATTCATTTAATTCACCCCTTGAATGGGCTAAAAGCTTTTTCTCCAAATCTTCTATGTCGTAACTTCTCTGAGAGTAGCTGTTGAAGTAGTTTTTAGGAGCTTTAAAACCTGAGGTAACAGGAGTTTTTTTCTTTGTAGAGGACTTTTTATTTTCTAAATCTTCTACTGTTCTTATACCTTCATTAAACCAGTTGATCAATATTTTATTTATATAAGGGAAACTGGGTTCATTCAATTTAAGAGTACATTCGTTGCAAGCTTTTATTATCACATCTACATCAAAACCTAAATCGTCCATCCAGCGGTCCATCATCTCTTTGTGGGATTCCATTAATTCATCCTCTTTAAGACCCAAAGCATTTAAAATCCTTCTATAATTTTGCCATCTTTTGTTTTCTGCTTTTAAGTATTCTTCTACATCTAATGCGGTTTTAAGACCTGCGTCATGCCAGGCTATTGCTACCTTTTCCATATATCTTAAAGAAGTTTTGTTTTTAGAAGCGCAATAACTTACTAACATCGTTATTATTTCCAAGGAAAAGCCGTATTCATCTATCCAGCTTAAATATGTTTCCATTTCTGTAGAGGTTAAAGGCCTTCCCAAAGTCAATTCAATTGCTTCAAACATTTGTTTTACTTGAGGGTCCTGTAAGGACACGCTGTGATTTAAGGTTGGTTGTGGGATAACTGGGAGATATTCAACTGTGTATTCACCATCTATGTATTTTAATTTAACTAGGCCTGATTTTTCCCAATACTTCAAAGCTCTGTCAATTTCTATATCTGACATAAATAATTTATCTGCCAGAGTTTTTAAAGATATTTCGTTGCCATAATAGCAATATTTCAATCCCAAAATATATACTTTGACATATTCGCCTGGGGCATCCAACATGAAATGATTTATAAAATAATTGCTGATGGGAGTACTTCCCCAATCGTCATTTTCGTTTAAAAATCTAAAAACGCTCATCCTCCCCACCTCGAATATATTATAACACAGCGAAATAGCCTCTTCAATTGAAAAGAATTTAACATAATTATCGGAATATTTGAGTATATTGTTAAATTAAATAAGTATATATAGGAATATTAGTTTGAAGTATAACATACAATATAGAAAGATGCTAAAAATTTCATTAATTAAAATTTGGTTTTACAAAAAAGTATGGTATAATTAAAAAAGATTAACAGAAGAAAGGAGAATACTATGGGGAAGGTGGGGGATAAAAGCTATAAGTTTTTTCTTGGTTTATTAAAGACTTACAAGAACAATATTATAGCTTTTGTGGTAGCACTGTCCATAGGTCTTTCTTTTATTGTATATGAAGAAGGATTTGCCTACAAGATAACAGTAGATGGTGAAACTATTGGAATTACCAAGAATATAGATGAGGTAAAAAGTTTTATAGAAGAATTACATAAAAAAGAAAAGCAAAAGACAGGAACGGATATAGTTTTAAATCAGCAAATAAAATTTGAAAGGGTAAGAGTATCAAATAAAGAGTTGACAGATGTACATAAAATTTATGCTAATTTGGAAAATGCTATGAGTTTTAGCTGCAAAGCTGCTGCCATAATAGTAGATGGCAAGTTTGTGACTGCGTTAAAAAATGAAGAAGAGGCAAATAAGGTTCTTGAAATGTTAAAGAATAAATACGCAAGGGATTCTGATAGAACATATTTTAAAGAGGATGTCAAAATTGAAGAAAAGTACATACCTCCAAAATATTTAGTAAGCTTTGAGGAAGCGTTAAAAATATTGCAACAACCTGTAAAAAAAGCTGTTACATACACTGTAAAAGAAAACGATAGTTTGTGGTCTATTGCAAGAGCTCACGACATGTACATTGATGATATTTTAAAATTAAATCCTGGCCTTACAGAAAATTTAAAACCAGGACAAGTAATATATTTATCTTCTGCTGTACCTAATGTCACGGTTGTTACTGAAAAGAGAATAGTTTACAAAGAGAAAATACCTTTTGAGACAAAGCTTACTAAAGATGACAAATTGTATACCAATCAGTCTAAAGTGTTAGTAGAAGGTAAAAAAGGCTTGAAAGAGGTAACTGCTGTTGTTGTAAGTTACAATGGCGTTGAGGTTTCAAAAGAGGTAAAGAGTGAAAATATACTTGAAAAGCCTATCAACAAAATAGTTGCTGTAGGTTCGAAAAGAATATCTTATATTGCTACAGGGTCCTTTAATTATCCTGCGAGAGGTACTATCACTTCAAGATTTGGACAAAGGTGGGGGAGACTTCACACAGGAGTTGATATAGCGGCACCACAAGGTTCGCCTATTTATGCTGCAGATGGAGGTACTGTTATATTTTCAGGTTGGGAAAGTGGCTATGGATATTTAGTGAAAATTGACCATCACAATGGTTATGTTACTTATTACGGACACGCTAGTAAACTCCTTGTTAAGAAAGGCGATAAAGTGGCGAAAGGACAAAAAATTGCTTTGGTAGGTTCGACAGGTCGTGCAACAGGCTCTCATCTCCACTTTGAAGTTAGAAAAAATGGCGTTCCAGTTAATCCTTTGCCCTATTTAAATAGATGAAATTATCGAGCCCTATGGAGGGAGCTTTAGCTTGTTGACAAAGTTAAAAAAATTTTTAAAATAGGATATTTTGCATCGTCACTCTGGTGTTCCAAAGCGACAAAACTAAGGCTCGACCTTCGGGCTCCGGCAGGGTATCGGGCACATTCGACCTCTTTGTCTTAGTGCCCGCCTTCGCCATCCATGGCTTCGGCCCTGCCTCCACCCTTGGTCTTGCTAAGTTTTGTTGTCGCTTTGTCACAAGTCGTTCCTTATGCAAAATATCCTATTTCCGAAAGTTTGTCTACAGTCTGAAGCCCTATGGAGGGCTTTTTATTTTTGTAGGGTTGCTACAAGTATTTATGAATGTTATAATACAGTTGTAATTATATTTGTCAAAAAAAAACTGTATCGCTTCATACATATAAAAGCCTCTACATATAAATTACATACGGGGTTTTAAATGTATGTGAGGTGATACAGGGTGAAAAAGAAAATTATTGTTTTTGCTATTGTACTTATTTTGTTCATTTCTCTTTATTATGCTAACAAAATTATGGTGGCTTCCTATCCTTATGTGAGAGAAATAAAAGAAAATAGTTTAACAGATAATGTAAAAGATTACAAAACAACACAAAGTGAGCACTTTATAGTGCGATATACCATGCCAGATGAAAAATACGTTTCTCTTGTTTTAGAAATTGCAGAAAAACATTATGATAGTGTTACTAAAGATTTAGATTACAAACCACTTGGTAAAACCGTCATTATAATGTACCATGACCCTGAAAAAATGAACACAGATTTTTCACTAGCAAAAGGGGATACTGCGATGGGGCTTTATTTAAATGGAGTCATAAGCATAGTATCACCTGAACTGTGGATTAGTCCTACAGAAGACCTAGAAAAAGTCTTTGAGCATGACGGACCGATTGTACACGAATTTGCCCACCTTGTTGTAGATGATATTGCGAGAGGCAATTACCCCGTATGGTTTACAGAAGGTATAGCCCTTTTGGAAGAATATCGAGAAAACGGTTTTGTCTGGGGTGAAGGTGTAACAGGTGATAAACCCTATTCCCTCAAAGAGTTGACTTATAACTTTAACCAATTAGATGAGACATTGGCCTATAAAAGGTCTTTTGAAATAGTAAAAGCCATAAGTGATAAATATGGGATGCAAAGCATAAGAGATATTTTAAAATATTTGGGGAGAGGGTTAAGTTTAAGTGAGAGTTTTTATAAAGTTACAGGACAAGATTTAGAGAAATTTATAGATTCAGTGAAATAAAGCAAGGAGAGTGTTGCTCTTCTTGCTTTAACCCTATAAAAAGACAAGGGGGAAGTAAAATGAGTTACAGAATACTGATAGTTGATGATGAGAAGCCTATAGTTGAGATAATCAAATACAATCTGGAAAAAGAGGGATACATAACTTATGAAGCTTATGATGGGGAAGAGGCTTTAAAAATAGCAAAAGAGCAAAATCCAGATTTGATAATACTTGATGTGATGTTGCCTAAATTAGACGGTTTTTCAGTACTAAGGACTCTAAGGCAATCAATGACTATACCTATTTTGATGTTGACGGCTAAAGAGGAAGAAGTAGACAAAGTATTGGGACTGGAATTGGGAGCTGATGACTACATAACGAAACCTTTTTCTATAAGAGAACTCATAGCACGAGTAAAAGCTAATTTAAGGAGAATTAGTTTAAATGGAAACGAGTCTGGGAATATCATTTACGTAAAAAATTTAAAAATTGACATGTCGAAATATAAAGTAGAAAAAAACAATAAAGAGATAGAACTTACCTCCAGAGAATTTGAACTTTTGAGATTTCTCATTTTAAACAAGGGGCTTATTTTTTCACGCGAAATGCTATTGGAAAAGGTATGGGGTTATGAATATCTGGGTGATATTAGAACAGTAGATGTCACCATAAGAAGACTGAGAGAAAAAATTGAAGATGACCCCAGTAACCCCAAGCTTATTCACACAAAAAGAGGGGTTGGTTACTATTTTAGCGATGAGAAGCAGATTTAAAAGCATTCAATGGAAAATAATTCTCATATATACTTTGCTAATACTTGTAGCAATGGAAATCATATGGGTATATCTTTATAAATCTCTTGAAAATTACCACATGAATAACTTTGACAATTACCTTGAAGCGCAAGCACGAGGTATTTCTTTTACCCTTAAAGACAACATGGATGCAAAAAGCTTAAAAAATGTGATAAATATGTACATGGGTCCTAATTCAAACGTAAAGTATGTGTACATTTTGGATAATAAAGGAAATATTTTAGCTAGTTCAACTGGGGATAGGGGAAAAATGATGACTCCTGCTATTGTCAAAGCCCTATCAGGAGAAATCGGAAATGAAGTGACTGATGATTATAATTCTACTGGAAAAATAAAAAGCTTTGCCATGCCAGTTTATAATAGCGATGGTAAAATAAATGGAGTTGTGTATATTAGCGGTTCTTTAAATGGAATATATGAGACTTTATGGGATGTCAATTTGATTCTTTCGAGTGCTACTCTTTTTGCTGTTGGAATTACTATGGTGCTTGGATATATTTTGTCCAAGACTATAACTGACCCCATCAAAGAAGTGACAAAATATGCTCAAAAGATGGCAGAAGGTAATTTTGATGTGACGATAAAGATAAAATCTAATGATGAAATAGGAAAATTAGGTGAAATGTTTAATTTTTTATCTTTGCGGTTAAAACAGACTTTAAATGATATTCAAGGTGAAAAAAACAAAATAGAAGCTATTATACAATTTATGACCGATGGTGTTGTGGCAACAGATGCAAAAGGCAACATAATCCACTATAATGAGGCTGCCGAGAAAATGTTAACTGTGAAGCTGGAATTAGGAATGCCAATAGAGGGAATACTAAATTTAGAAAAAGAAGATGCAGTAGCGACAATGAATTGCGGAAACAAGGTTTTAACAGTTAACATAGCTCCGCTAAAAAGCAATCAACAAATAGAAGGATATGTTTATGTACTTCACGATATCACGGAGCAACACAAATTGGATGCCATGAGGAAGGAGTTTGTGGCAAATGTCTCTCATGAACTTAGAACTCCTCTTGCTACCATAAAAAGCTATGTTGAAACTCTTCTTTACAGCGACGTAGATGCTGAATATTTAAAGAGATTTTTAAAAATAATAGATTCAGAAACTGACAGAATGACACGTCTTGTAAAAGATTTGCTTCTTTTATCTAAAATGGATTCTGAAGACAAAAACCTCAAATTTGAGCATAAAAATTTAAATGAAGTAATAATTGACGTAATAAATAGACTTTCTATTGAAGCTCATAAAAAAAATCAGAAACTTATCGTAGACCTTCAAGAAACGCCAAGGCATGTGTATATTGACAAAGATAAAATGGAACAAGTTATAGTGAACCTAGTAACCAATGCTATAAAATACACTCCAGAAAACGGAATGATAAAAGTTATGACAGAATACGATGAAAATTTTGCAACCTTCATTGTGGAAGACAACGGTATAGGAATTCCTAAAGAAGACCTGCCTCGAATCTTTGAAAGGTTTTACAGAGTAGATAAAGCCAGATCCAGAGAGCTTGGAGGTACAGGTTTGGGGCTTTCTATTGTAAAACAAATTGTAGAACTTCACAAAGGAGAAGTAAACATAGAAAGCGAAGTAGGAAAAGGCACTATAGTGAGGGTTAAACTGCCATACCAGTAAATTCGTAATAATAATTTAATATTACTGTAACAATATTGTAATAATAGTACTGTATAATAAAACCATAAAGGAGAAGGAGGGATATCCTTGAAAAAAATAGTTGCTTTATTTGTAGCAGTGATGATGTTTATGGCTCTTTTTATGTCATATGGATATGCACAAGACCTAATAACGGTAAAAACTAATATAGATGATGTAAAGACAGATAACAAATATTTTATAATTTCTGGAAGTGGACAACCTAATACTGTTGTAGAGCTTATTTTAAATGATAATTTAAACCACAAATGGGTTATTGATGATACAATGCTTTTTGCAAAATTATTGACTTTAAGCTATGGAGATAATTACATTGTCATAAAGGCTTATAAAGGTGATCAGCTGCAAATAATAAAAGGACACGTGATACTCACAAAAAAGGATGGGGTTTTACAAATAACAATTACTGCTATTGAAGACATAATAAAATCCCTTTTAAGATAGAGGGTTTGAGGAATGAAGGAAAAAGTTAAGTCACTGCTATTGTTTTTTCTTGTTTTAACGAGCGTGTATTTAACTTATAAACTGTGGATATCCTTTCCTCAAAATGAATTATCTTTTATTAATAAAAAGTCCACAAATGCAAAAGTGGACATTTTTCGTATAATTAGGCCAGAATACACTTTTGTTGGTATTCAAGGTAAAGTATATTTGGTGTCAAATGGAGATTTTTCTTTTTCTCTATGGGAAAAAACAGCAAATTTTATTAATTCAAATAAAGAAGAAAAAATAAATGTAGTCGATGATAATAGTTGGGGAAACGCACAAAAAGGTACATTTATACGGTTTTTAATAGGAAAAAGTGTAAATGGTGACCTGCTAAAAGATATTTTTACCAACAGAGATAGCTGGTTTAGAAAAATAAATAGCGATATATATGTAGAAGAGATTATCGTTAACATAGACAAAAATCAAATTTTTGTGAAGGATGCAACCAATAAAAAATTTTACAGCTTAAATTATTCAAATATGGGGGTTTTAAAAAACATTATAGAAAATTTGCCTAAGGATGAGGTAAGTGTATGTGAATCTGTTTATGAGGAAGGCAATACATATTTTGAAAAAAACGTGTACATACCTTCTCTCACTTTTTCGATTAAAAAAATATATAATAAAGAAACAAATTTTGAATCTGACCACCGTTTTTTAGAGAAATTTTTTACGAATATTTCTGTTGTGAGAAAAATTACTGAGAATAGTGGATGTACTGTTTATACCGACGGCTTAAAAAGTTTGCGACTATATCAAAATGGGTATATAGAGTTTTATAATACCATTTCTGAACCTTCTTCAACTGATAAAAATTTTGCACTGAGAAAATCTGTCGTCTTTTTGGAGGAAATAGGGATAAAAGTTGACGATATTTATCTGATGGATTTCAAAGAAGAAAAAGGGGAATATACTTTTTATTTTAATTATATATTTGATTATCCTCTTCGAATTTTGCAAAAAGAAATGCTGGATTTTCCAATCGAAATAAATATTTCAAATGGCAATATTAAATATGCACAAGTTTTGTATTTAGATTTGATGAGTAATGGAAGTTATTTAATTTCTCATGCAAAATTGAAGCAACCTCTTGCAATGGGATTAAAAGAGATAAACTGGCGAGAACCGCTTTCTGATTTAAAAATAGGTTATGCGTATTATGAGGGACAATTTATCCCTGTTTGGATTGGAGAAAGTAACAATAAAGTGTTTTTTATAAACATATTTAATGGAAAGTTGATTTACAATGGGGTATAAATTATGAACTGGTCTAAAGCAAAGACAGTGCTGATAATTACCTTTGCGATTTTGAATGTTCTTTTATATCTAACTATTGCTAAAATTAATAAACCGCAACCCCAGCTTTTATCAAGGCAAGATTTGTATTCAATAGAGGAAGTCTTATTGCAAAACAACATAATTTTGAAAACTACAATTCCGCAAGAGACAGAGCCAATGCCTCTTGTTAAGGTAACGAGAGAAATATTTGATGAAAGTTTTGTTTTAGAAAATTTTATTAAAAGTCAAAAATATGAAAAATACAAAGAAAATAGATATACAATTTTTAAATTTGAAGATAAAACTATCAAAGTAGATGGCATTAGTTTTTATTATTTTGAAAAGAGCGATAAATTTAAAGATATGTCTTCTTCTCAAAAGGAAGAGTATGTACAGAATTTTATAAATAATTATCATTTTAAAGAAATAAATGTACAAGTTGAAAAAATTTCTCAAGGTAAAGAGGTAAAGATAAAGTATTTTCAAACCTATAAGGATTACTTCATAGATGGCGGATGGATGGAAGGGAAAATAGATGACAAAAGCTTTGAATTTTCAAAGTCTTGGTTTGGTTCTGTTGTGATGGAAAAGGCGAAAAAAGAGGTGATAAATGCGGCTTATGCTCTTTTGAAGCTTGTGGAGATAAAGACGGATGCAAAACTTATGGTTGTAAAAGAAATAAAATTAGGCTATTATTTTAACTGGAGCAGTGCTACTAAAGGAGAAGCAGTACCTGTTTGGAGGATAACTACTCAGGATGGCAACAGATATTACATAAACGCTTATACGGGAAATTTTGAGGAAGGTAAATAATACCACCTTCTTCTTCTTTTTTTTAACCCTTAAATACTTGTAAAATATTTTAAATTGTATTAAAGTATATATTGTGATACTGTTTAAGTTTAATTTATTTTATTGATTTGAAGGGAAGATTGAAAAATGGAAAAGTTTATAATAAAAGGAGGAAAGCCCCTTAAAGGAAGTATACAGATAAGTGGCGCTAAAAACTCTGCTGTTGCAATCCTTCCCGCAGCCCTATTGGCTGATACTCCGAGTGTGATAGATAATTTGCCTGATATAAAAGATATAGAATTATTAGTCCAGATGATACGCCATCTGGGAGGAAAAGTAGAAAAGAAAAAACACGAAGTAGTAATTGCCCCTGAAGGGCTTAATTCCTTTTACCCCCCTCGAGATTTAGCAAGCCAGATGAGGGCTTCTTATTATCTTATAGGTGCACTTTTAAGTAGATTTAATGAGGCAGTAATAGCTATGCCAGGTGGGTGTAATATTGGTGTAAGACCTATTGATCAGCATATTAAAGGGTTTGAAGCTTTAGGTGCGGAGACTACTATAGAACATGGACTTATAAGGATTAAAGCTGATAAATTAGTAGGGAATCATATATATTTTGATGTGGCGAGTGTAGGTGCTACTATAAATTTGATGTTGGCAGCAGTTAAAGCTGAAGGGGTAACGATATTAGAAAACTGTGCAAAAGAGCCCCATGTAGTTGATGTAGCAAACTTTTTAAATGCCATGGGAGCGAATATCAAAGGTGCTGGTACAGATACTATTAAGATAACAGGCGTAGACAAGCTTCACGGATGTCACTATACTATTATTCCTGACCAAATAGAAGCAGGAACTTACATGGTGGCAGCTGCCGCAACAAAAGGTGATGTGTATATAAAAGGAATAATTCCAAATCACTTAGAAGCAATTATTGCAAAACTTGTAGAAATGGGTGTCATTGTTGAGGAATACGATGATGTGATAAGAGTAAGAAGAGAAGGGCCTTTGAAACATGTTGATATAAGGACTTTACCTTATCCTGGTTTTCCAACAGATATGCAACAGCCCTTTGCGGTGCTTTTGGCTTTGGCTGATGGCATAAGTGTCATTACTGAAAATATCTATGAAAATAGATTTAAATATTTAAATGAGTTAGAGAAAATGGGAGCGAAAGTAAGAATAGAAGGAAGAAATGCAATATTTGAAGGTGTAGAGAAGTTGACAGGTGCACCTCTTTACGCGACAGACTTAAGAGCAGGCGCAGCGATGGTTATAGCAGGGCTTACTGCTGAGGGTACGACGGAGGTTATGGAGGTTTATCATATAGATAGGGGTTATGAAGCGATGGAAGTAAAGCTTCAACAATTAGGTGCTGATATAGTAAGGGTAAAAGAGTAAAAAGCTATAAAATTTTGCGTATAATGTGCTGCATAATATCTCATCCTATTTAGTGAGGTGATATTATGCAGCGTCAATTAAAGAGTTTTTTTGCTGTTGCAATTATAACTACTTTGGTTAGCTCTTTGGTATTTGTATATATTGCACCAAAGTATTTATGGGGTAAAGTTATTCCTATACCTTATCCTCCTTCTTCAGGAATAAGAACAGAAATAGTGATACCAACAAAAGAATCTCCTACAATAGCGGAAGTAGTGGCAAAAAAAGACACTCCTGCTGTTGTGGGAATTACTACTGTAGAATTTCAAAGAGAATATTATTTTATAGAAAAAGCTGTAGAAGGTGTAGGTTCAGGTTTTATTGTTAATCCAAATGGCTATATTATAACAAACAATCATGTTGCTAATGAAAAATCCAAAAATATAAAGGTATATTTAAGCAATGGTAGTATATTACCAGGCAAAGTTTTGTGGACTGACCCTGTTTTAGACCTTTCTATATTAAAAATTGAAGCAAAAGATTTGCCAGTTATACCTTTGGGAGATTCTGACAAGATATCGGTAGGGCAAACTGCAATAGCAATTGGAAATCCTTTAGGTCTTAGGTTTCAAAGGACGGTTACTTCTGGAATAATAAGTGCTTTAAATAGAAGTCTTCCTATTACTGAGGATGGAAAACCGCGAATCATGGAAGACTTGATACAGACAGATGCTTCTATAAATCCAGGAAATAGCGGAGGACCTTTAGTGGATTCTCGAGGCTACGCAATTGGAATAAATACTGCGAAGGTGACAACCGCTGAAGGATTGGGCTTTGCTATACCTATAAATATTGTAAAGCCTATACTTAAGAAAGTGATAGAAACTGGTACATTTAAAGCACCTTATATTGGCATAGTTGCCTATGATAAAGAAATTGCCAGCTACATTTCCGCAGATGTTTACATATATGAGGGGATATATGTGGCAGATATTGACCCTAAAGGTCCTGCTTATAAAGCTGGCATTAGAAAAGGTGATATTATTTTGCAGGTAGACGGAAAACCTGTAAATACTATGACAAGTTTAAAATGTATTATTTATGAAAAAAATCCAGGAGACAAAATAAAAGTCAAGTACAAAACCGTAACAGGAAAGACAGGATATACTACTATAACTCTCGGGGAATAGGAGAGGTTTTATGTTTGTTGTGTGTGAAAAGCATTTAGAAGATGCCATCGAAGAGTTTGTTGAAGTGTACGAGCAGCCACCGGATATTTACAAATTAGATGAAGTTTCTTTTACTGATTGGCTAGTACCTCATAAATGTGATTTTTGTGATGATGTGCCTAAATATCTTGTAGTTTAAAAATGAGGGACTTAATAATGAAAATACATATAATAGCTGTTGGAAAAATAAAGGATAACTATATAAATAATGGGATAAATTTTTATTTAAAAAAATTGCGACCTTATTGTGAAATAGAAATTAGAGAAGTAGAGGAAGAAAAAGCTCCTCAAAATTTAAGTGAAAAAGAAAAAGAGGAGATTTTGCGTAAAGAAGGAGAGAGAATTCTTTCTAAAATAAAAAAAGGAAGCTTTGTTGTTTCTCTTGCTATAGAAGGAAAAGAAATAGACTCATATAAATTTTCCCAATTTATAAAGGCTACTTTTCAATCTGGTTATAGAGAAATGACCTTTGTAATAGGTGGCTCGTTGGGATTGTGGAAAAATATAAAGAAACAATCTCACTTAAATCTTTCTTTTTCTAAAATGACATTTCCTCATCAATTGATGCGGCTCATACTTTTAGAACAGCTTTATTTAGCATTTGATGGTAAAAATCACTTGTGATAAGGTTCATTGTTTAAAATTTTATATGCCCTATATAACTGTTCAAAGAAAATAGTAGAAGTCAAACCTAAACTCATTTTCATGCTACTTATGCTTATGGTCTCATTACAATGAATTTCTTCATTTCCTATGATTATTAATATATCTGTTATTCCAGTAAGTTCAAACTCTTTTATTTTTTCTGCCAATTCCTCTGAAGATAAGGATTTACCTGCAGGTGATATTACTATTTTGTAATATTTATCCGTTTCTTGAAAAGGTAATTTTTGAGAATTTTTGTAGCTTGAAAAAGTGATATTGCAAAATCGGCTCAGCCTCTTTTGATATTCTTTTATTGCATCAGAATAAAACTTTTCTATTTTATTACCTGTAGCATAGACTTTGTAATTCATACAATCACTTCTCTTTTATTTGTTGATAGTAAATATTATAAAGTGATAAAATTATATTGTCAAAAATATTTGAAAATATGTTTTTCATTTGATACAATATACAAAAATAAGATGATGGAGGTATTATCGTGTCTGTACTTGACGTTTTGCAAGAAAGAGGATATATTCAGCAAATGACTCATGAAGAGGAAATACGAGAACTTTTAGAAAAAGAAAAAATTACTTTTTACATAGGCTTTGATCCTACTGCTGATAGCTTACATGTGGGACATTTTCTTCAAATTATGGTGATGTCTCACATGCAAAAAGCAGGCCACAGGCCTATTGTGTTAATAGGCGGTGGCACAGCGATGGTAGGAGACCCAAGCGGCAGGACTGATATGAGAAAGATGTTGACTAAAGAAGAAATAGATAGAAATGCTGAAGCTTTTAAAAAGCAGATGCAAAGACTCATTGATTTTTCGAATGGCAAAGCCATCATGGCAAATAATGCTGACTGGCTTTTAAACTTAAACTATATTGAATTTTTAAGAGATATAGGGGTTCATTTTTCTGTAAATAGAATGCTTACAGCGGAATGCTTTAAGTCCCGATTAGAAAGAGGCCTTTCCTTTTTAGAGTTTAACTACATGCTGATGCAGGCTTATGATTTTCTTGAATTAAACAGAAGATACAATTGCGTAATGCAAATGGGCGGAGACGATCAATGGTCTAATATTATTGCTGGCATAGAGCTTATACGAAAAAAAGAAGGTAAACAGGCTTATGGTATGACATTTACTTTACTTACAACCAGTGAAGGGAAGAAAATGGGAAAAACACAAAAGGGAGCAGTGTGGCTTGACCCGAATAAGACTTCTCCTTATGAATTCTATCAATACTGGAGAAATATAGCTGATGCGGATGTGGAAAAGGCCCTGGCACTTCTCACTTTCTTGCCTATGGATGAAGTGAGAAGATTAGGGGCATTAAAAGATAAAGAGATAAACGAGGCGAAAAAAATATTGGCATATGAGGTCACGAAACTTATACACGGAGAGGAAGAGGCTATAAAAGCCCAAAAGGCGGCAGAGGCTTTATTTGAAAGTGGTGGAGATTTAGATAATGTGCCTTCTGTTACTGTCTCTTCTGATGTTTTAGGTAAAAAAATTTTAGATGTGCTTTTTGAAGCAAAGATAATACCTTCAAAGAGTGAGGGTAGAAGGCTCGTTCAACAAGGTGGACTGTATATAAACAATGAAAAAGTTGAAAGCATTGATGAATATATAAAAGATGATATGATAAAAGATAATAGCATTTTAATAAGAAAGGGCAAAAAAGAGTATCACAGGCTTGTCATTAAAGAATAAAGGGGGAGCTTTTTGTGTCAAGTGAAGAATTATTAAACCTTGTATTAGAAAGACTTAACAGTATTGACACAGGGCTTGAGAATTTAGAAAACCGCATTGACAGGTTAGAAGTTAAATTTACTGAGTTTGAAAAAAGGATAGACAAATTAGAACAAAGAATGGATAGCTTTGAGCAGAGGATGGACAATCTTGAACAAAGAATGGATAGTTTTGAACAAAGAATGCATAACTTTGAACAAAGAATGGATAATTTCGAACAGAAGATGGGTAGTTTTGAGCGAAAGTTGGGAAATTTTGAAGTAAGGCTGGATAATTTCGAGATAAAGATGGATAACTTTGAAAAAAGGTTAGATAAAGTTGAGCAAAGAATAGATAAAATTGAAAGTGTTGTTACAAGCACCTTTGAACAAGTAGCTAGAAATACAGAATCTTTGACTGAGATAAACTTCCAATTTAAGCGGATTGACAAGAAATTTGAGGCTTTAAATAACCATATATTAGAAAAGAGAAGCAGATGTGAGGCTTTTATTAGAAAAAGTGGGGTTATAAAAATTTGTGTCAAGAGAGTTCTCTTGACACAAATTTTATATGTTCTTGAAAGAGGTGCTAAGATGGTCTTTATCGCAACCGCTTTATATATTGAGGCAAAACCTCTAATTGAATATTTTGGCTTAAAAAAAGATGTAGAAAATCGATATTTTCAAGTTTTTAAAAATGAAGAAATAACGTTGGTAGTAACAGGAGTGGGCAAAATAAATAGCAGTATAGCTGTTTCTCATGCGGCAACTCGATATTTGTGGGATCCACAAAGCTTTATAATAAACCTTGGTGTATGTGGTTCGAAAGATATTGATGAAAAAATAGGGAACATATACCTTATTAACAAAATTGTAGACAATGAAACTCAGAAAAATTATATACCTGATATCTTGGTAAATCATCCTTTTGAAGAAAGCGATATAGAGACTTTTAACTATATAGTAAAAGAAAAAGGTTTGATGACAGCAAGACTTTGTGATATGGAAGCCAGCGGTTTTTATCAAGCAGCTTCTAAATTTTTTGAAACCCACAGAATTTATATTTTAAAAATTGTTTCTGATAGGACAGATTTCGAGGATGTGTCTAAAGATAAAATTTATGAGTTAATAAAAAACAAGTTAAAGGAAATAGATGAATTTATTAAAATATTGAAAAATAATTTTAAAACCAGGGAAATATTTTCCTTTTATGAAAAAGAAATTATAAATTTTTTTTCACAAAAGCTAAAACTTACGGTAAGTCAAAGGCAAATTTTTTATAAAGCTTGTCTACATTATAAGGTTAGAAAAAGTGAAGGTATAGATTTTTTAAAAAACTTTTATGATGTACAGGTAAATAATAAAGAAGAAAGGAAGAAGGCCTTTGAAAAAATTCTCTCACATTTACGCTGAGAAGGAGGTACTTCCTAATCCTATAACGCAAAATATTTTAAAGAAATTTCCTAAAAGTAAAGTAGTGCTTATTGACAGATATAGTGAGGTTTTCAATAGACCTAATCAAAACTACCTTATACAAAAAGAAAGGCAAAATCTTATATTGGCCCAAAAAAGATATGATTTTATATATAAAGGTTCTAAGCTTTGTGAAGACTTTGGAAATATCAATTTTTACCATACATCAAATATATTCAATTGTATTTATGATTGTGATTATTGCTATTTACAGGGTATGTACCCTTCAGGACATCTTGTTATTTTTGTGAATATTGAGGACTATTTTAAAGAAATAGATAAACTTACACAAGACCAGAAGGTCTATTTAAGCATATCCTATGAGACGGATTTACTTGCTTTAGAATACCTTACAGGCTTTACTAAACAGTGGATTGAATATGCCAAAGGGAATAAAAACCTTGTAATAGAAATACGAACAAAAAGCGCCAATTTTTCTTCCGTAGAATTTATCGACATACCTTCTAATGTAATTTTCGCATGGACATTGTTGCCACAACCGGTCATCGATAAATATGAAAAACTAACACCTTCTCTCAGTAAAAGAATAGAAAGCATAAAAAGGGCCATATCAAAGGGTTTAAAAGTTAGAATTTCTATTGAACCAGTGATGTATATAGAAGGATTTGAAAAAATATATAAAAATTTTGTGGAATATGTTTTTTCAAAAATACCTAAAGAAGGTATACAAGATGTCAATATTGGAGCTTTTAGAATGGTAAAGGAGCAAGCTAAAAAAATAGAAAAATTAAAAGAATATTCTCCAATATTTTGCTATGATACGGTTTTGAAAGATGGAATATTTACCTATAAAGAGGCAGAATATTTTGAGGAATTTGTTTATAGAGAAGTAATAAAATATATTGAAAAGGAAAAAGTGTATTTATTAAACAAACTCTCCTTTAACTAAGGGGAGTTTTTATCTGTCATTCTAAAAGCAGAGAGGCTCTTACTTAATTCAATAAAGAGGATTGTTAAAAATATCTTGATTTTTAAAATAGTTTTCCTTATAATATAAATTGCGACCCAATACTTATGGGGGGTAGCCGTAGTTTATAGCGGTTTGTAATAAAAAGGAATTGCAATTTTGCTTATATAAATTTTTAACATAAATATTTAAAGAGGTGATTTGATGTTAGAGTTTATAAAGGATACTCAGCACTTTGAAGAAGTAAAAAATAAAGAAGAATTTTTTATGCTAATGTTTTATTCTAATTCTTCACAAAAGAGTCTTGAAGCTTTAGAGGTCATGAAGAAATTCAGTGAAGACAATCCTAAAGTGCCCGTTTATGTAGTAAATGCTTCTGAGATAAGAGATATTCATCCACAATATGGAATCAAAGTAGTGCCTTCAGTGATACTTTTCAAGGATAAAGAGCCCTGGCAGTTTGTATTTGGACTTCAAAGCAAAGAATATTATGAAAAACTTTTAGTTGTCGCTCCTTCAAAAGCTTCTGATGGGAAAGGTCAAAAGGCCCACAGAGTGACTGTTTACACCACTCCCTCTTGCCCCTGGTGCAATGCTACAAAGGCATATTTAAGACAGCATAACATACCTTTTAGAGAAGTAGACGTGAGCAAAAATCCAAGTGCGGCAGCAGAATTAGTAAGGCGGAGTGGCCAAAGAGGTGTGCCTCAGACGGATATTGATGGCACAATTGTAGTAGGGTTTGATAAAGCTAAGCTTAATAGATTGCTGGGAATTACTGAACAATAAGTTTTTGTTCTTGTACCTTTTCTTATAAGTGAGGTATAATAAATAATGTAATAATGTGCGGTAAAAAATAATAAAAGAAAGGAGAAGGAGTTATGACAAAAATACAACCTATAAATGGCCATGCACTTATTAAATTGGAAAAAGAGCCTGAAGAGAAAAAGATAGGCGGAGTAATAATTCCCAAGACTGCTGAAGAAAAATTAAATCAGGGAGTAATTGAAGCTCTTGCAGCTGGTGCCTCCGATGAGCTTGCTGTAGGGGATAGGGTTATATATAAAGAGTTTTCAGGTACGAAGATAAAACACGAGGGAGAGGAATATCTCATAATTCCAGTAGATGACATACTGGCTAAGTTTGTGGAAGTTGACGAAATATAAGAAGTCGGGGAAATTGAAGTCCCGACTTCTTATATGTGCGCCCGGCATGGGCGATAACTAGGCGGTGAAAGT
>NZ_AVAF01000118.1 GCF_000445185.1 Thermoanaerobacter sp. A7A | reverse complement strand
GCACGCGGCCATCCGACTTACTCACATGCGTTATTTCATATATATTTCTTAACATCAATCGAGTATATATTATCATATATATTTATTTTTGTCAACCTAATTATAGATATATAAAAGGATCTTTTTGACTTTCACTAACTAATACTTCTATTTCGTGTCCCTGTTCCTGAGTTTCATCAATTATATATTCTGCAATAAACCTGACTGCAATATTCTCCGTACTAAAATGTCCAGCATCAATTAAAGCCAATCCGAGGTGTTGGGCTTCTACCGCATCGTGATAGCCAATGTCTGCTGTTATTAAAACATCCGCTCCTTTAGAAACAGCTTTGTGAATAAGACTTGCACCGCTTCCACCACATACAGCCACTTTTCTAATCTTTTTATTTAGGTCTCCTACCACTCTTAAATTATTAATTTTAAGTTTTGTTTTTACTTGTAAAGCTAATTCTTGCAAAGTAGTTTCTGAAATAATTCCAATTCTTCCAAGCCCATATTCTTCTTTAACATTTTCCAAAGAATAAATATCATAAGCAACCTCTTCATAGGGATGAACATTCAGCATTGCAGTTACCACTTTTTCTAAATATCTCTGAGGTACTATAGTTTCTATCTTTACTTCTTCTGTCTTTTCTAGTTTCCCTATTTCACCAATAAATGGGTTTGTTCCTTCTAAAGGTCTATAAGTTCCAATGCCTCGTACCTGAAAAGTAGCATCACTATAATTCCCAATGAAACCAGCGCCCGCACTGCACATGGCATTTTTTACCACTTCTTCATATCCTTGCGGCACATAAACTGCAATTTTCTTATATTCTTCGGAATAAGTGACAGCCAAAACTTCCCTATCGTATATTCCTAGGATATTGCATAAAATATCATTCATACCATTTGGAGCTATATCAAAAGAAGTATGTGCTGCATAAAGGGAAATATCATTTTTAATAAGTTGTATTAACAAGGAGCCCACTGGATTATCAGCCCTGACATTTTTTATTGGCTTAAAAACTAACGGGTGATGAGTTACAATCATATCTACTCTTTTGTCAATTGCTTCCTTAACTACTTCAGAAGTAGCATCCAAAGCTACTAAAACTTTTGAAACATCTTTAGAACCATCTCCTATTAACAATCCCACGTTATCCCACTCTTCAGCAAATTTACGCGGTGCAAGTTTATCCATTATGGAAGCTATTACTTGGCATTTCAAGCCCATTTATCAACACCTCGAATTTCTTTACTTTTTCCTCTAATTGCTTACGCTTTTCATTGGACTCTGGAAGTTTACTTATGATTTTCTTCATTTTGTCGATTTTATATTGTAAGAATTCTTCTAGTAGTGGATGTCTTTTTTGTAAGAGTTTTTCCCCTACTTCATAATATATGTGATTTTTGACTTTTTGTCTACCATGTTCTGCTACTATTATTTCATAATATTTTTGATTTTCCTTAACTAATTCCTCATCAGAAATTTTGTATCCATTTTCTATTAAGTATTTCCTCAAGTCTGCTGAATCTCTCATAGGTTGAAATATAAATTTTTTGATAGTTTTTGCAATATTTTTTCCCTCATCTAGTATTTTTGTAATTGAAATTCCTCCCATACCTGCAATGACAACTATGTCTACTTCCCCTGGCGATAAAACATTAAGACCATTCCCTAACCTTGTGTCTATCAAAGATTGCAAATTTCGCTTCTCAACTTCTTTTACAGCTTTACTTAATGAACCTTTATTTAAATCTGAAGCAACAACATAGGTAGATATTTTGTTTTCGATAAGGTAAACAGGAATAAGCCCATGATCAGTCCCGATGTCTGCAACTTTTGACCCATGAGGAATGTATTCAGCAATTTTCCTTAATCGCTCTGTAAGTTTCATGTAATCCTCCTAAAAGTATAAAAAATAAAAAAGCATTTAAAGCTAAATGCTTTTTCTCTCAATGGTGGGCCTTCAGGGATTTGAACCCCGGACCAATCGGTTATGAGCCGACCGCTCTGCCAGCTGAGCTAAAGGCCCAAAAAATGGCTCCTCAGGTAGGGCTCGAACCTACAACCTACCGGTTAACAGCCGGTTGCTCTACCCTTGAGCTACTGAGGAATACAATAATAATTATACAGATTTTTGCCCCATTGTCAAGACAGCTATCTTTTAATCAAGAAAATCTTTTAATTTTTTAGATCGAGAAGGATGTCTCAATTTTCTCAACGCTTTTGCTTCAATTTGTCTTATGCGCTCTCTTGTAACATTAAATTCTTTACCGACTTCCTCTAATGTCCTTGCTCTACCATCATCAAGTCCAAATCTCAACCTTAATACCTTCTCTTCCCTCGGGGTTAAAGTGTCGAGAACATCCATCAATTGCTCTTTTAGCATTGTAAAT
>NZ_AVAF01000117.1 GCF_000445185.1 Thermoanaerobacter sp. A7A | reverse complement strand
TTTCTTCTGGCATACCCATCTCTTTTGCCAACTCTTCAGGGGTAGGTTCGCGACCTAATTCCTGCAGCAATTGCCTTTGAACTCTTATCAATTTGTTTATAGTTTCTACCATGTGTACAGGGATTCTTATGGTTCTTGCTTGGTCTGCAATAGCTCTTGTGATAGCCTGTCTTATCCACCATGTGGCATAAGTACTGAATTTGTAGCCTTTTCTATAGTCAAATTTTTCAACTGCTTTGAGTAACCCTAAATTTCCCTCTTGTATCAAATCTAAGAAAAGCATTCCTCTTCCTACGTATCTTTTTGCTATGCTTACAACCAATCTTAAATTGGCTTCTATAAGTCTTTTTTTAGCTTCTTCGTCTCCTTGTTCGATTCTTTTTGCCAATTCAATCTCTTCTTCAGGAGTGAGAAGAGGAATCTTGCCTATCTCCTTCAAATACATTCTCACAGGGTCATCTATACTGATTCCTTCAGGAAGAGAAAGGTCTAAGTCTAAATCTTCTTCTGTTATTTCTTCCTGACGAGGTTCTTCCCCAACAATTTCAATTCCCATGTCTTCAAAAGCATCATATACCTTCTCAATTTGGTCAGGATTTAAATCAATATCTTCTAAAGAATCCATTATCTCATTGTAGGTGAGCATCCCAGTTTTTTTTCCTTTATTGATAAGTTCTGTAATGGCTTCTTTAGACAATTCTTCGTTGTTCATAGGTTTCCCCTCCCTATGGGTTTCTTTCTTTTTAGCCATTTTTTATCTTTAGCATCTCCTTTTCACAATTTTGTAATTCTATTAAAAGTTGCCTTTCTTTATCTATATCCCCCAACATATGAGCTTCATTGATGGCTCTTTTAATCTTTTCTCTTTTAACTGCCAAACTGTTAATGAGAATCTTGTTTATAATATCATCAATAGCTTGTTCAGTAATATTTTCACTCTCGTAAAAAGCTTTAATAATATCGTTAAAATCAGATATGAGATTTTCGTCTTGTAATAAATAAACAATATCATTTATTTGAGTTTTTTTCCCATCCTCCAACCTTGACATTATTTCTTCAAAAATTGGCTTTAATTTAACATTCTCCAGCATATCGGCAGTAATTGTTTCTTTCACCCTTTTGTAAAGATTATTATCATACAGCAGCAATGCAATTAAGTACTTTTCTGGTGATATTTTACTACTGCTACTGTATATATTATGCCTTATCTTGCCAGCCATATACATATTTTTTTGATTTTTTTCAATTTCCCTATTGACAAAACGAGCAACCTCTGTTCTCACTGCATTCTCAGATATTTGAGCAACTTTAGCCACTGAAGAAATATAGACTTCCCTTTTCACTTCATCAGAAAGTTTTGCAATATCTTTTGCAATTTTTTTAACATATATTATTCTATCTTGAGGGTTATCAAGGTCGAGATTTTTTCTATATACCTTTGCTTTAAACTCAATTAAACTATCGGCATTTTCTATTAATTGATTAAATGCTTCTACTCCTTCTTTTTTTATAAACTCATCAGGGTCTTTCCCATAAGGAATAGTCAGTACTTTTATATTTAAATTCAATTCATCAAGAATGTCAAGTCCTCTTAATGCGGCACTAATACCAGCTTCATCCGCATCATAAGCAATTACAACATTTCCTTTATACCTTTTTATGAGTCTTGCTTGGTCCCCTGTCAAAGCGGTTCCTAAAGATGCTACAGCACAATCTATTCCAGCTTGGTGTAAGGAAATCGCGTCCATGTATCCTTCTACAATTATAAATTTGTCTTGTTGAGTTTTTTTAGCAAAATTTATTGCAAATAGCGTTTTGCCTTTTTTAAAGACCTCTGTCTCCGGAGTGTTTAAGTATTTAGGCAAACTATCATCAATAGAGCGGCCTCCAAAACCTATAACATTACCCTTTACATCTATAATAGGAAACATTACTCTATTTCTAAACCTGTCGTAATAGCGGTTATTTTTTTGAGACAAAAGTCCCGCCTTTACCAGAAAAGTTTCTGTATAGCCTTTTTCCTTTAAAAAATTTAAAAGTCCATTTCCTTGAGGTGGTGAATAACCTATTCCAAATTTTTTTATCGTTGCTTCTGTCAAACCTCTTTTTCTTATATAAGCTAAAGCCTGTCTACCTTCTTCAGAAAAAAGCTTATTATAAAAATACATAGCTGCTAATTTATTTATTTTATATATTTCGTCAATAAGCTTCTTTCTTCGGTACTCCTGATCACTTAGTTGGCTTTCTTCAAGAGTTATTCCCACTCTATCTGCTAAAAATTCAATTGCTTCTTTAAAAGTCAAATTTTCAATATCCATTATAAAAGTAACAACATTTCCACTGGCATTACAGCCAAAACAGTGATAAACCTGTTTTTCTTGACTGACCATAAAAGATGGGGTTTTTTCTCTATGAAAAGGACACAGACCTTTAAATTCTTTTCCCGCTTTTTTTAGTTCTACATACTCTGATATAACATCTACTATGTCATTTGCTTCTATGACCTTTTCAATCATTTCTCTTGAGTAAGCCATCAATATCACCTAATTATTCTATTCGACAAAAATTGTTAAATTCCTCTTTACCAAATTAATTTATTAGTGACGACCAATATATATTCGACAAAAGATTTAAAAATCCTTCTTTGGTTTTATTAAATTTTTATTAAAATCAAAAAATATTTTACTCAAACCAAGGACTGGGCAAAAAAATCTCTTTGTATTTTAAAAAAGCATATTTGTCTGTCATACCAGCAATATAATCAGCAACAGCTCTTTCTCTTCCATAAATCTCAGCAAGTTTTATAAATTCTTGAGGCATCTTTTCAATATTGTCATAAAAGTAATAAAACAATTGTTCTACTATTCTTTTTGCTTTTTCCTCATCTTTTTTAGCTTTTGACCCAATATAAACTTTTTTGAACAAAAAATCCCTCAGGCTATAAGTAGCCTCATAAATCTCTTTACTCATTGAAACTTTCGGCTTTCCTAAGCTATTATTTATAACATCTTTTACCATTGTATCTATTCGCTTACTATGCTTATCACCCAAAATTGCTATTAAATCTTTTGGTAAATCCTCCGGCTTTAAAACTTTTCCCCTTATCGCATCATCAATATCATGGTTAATATAAGCTATTTTATCAGAAATTTGTACTACTTGTCCCTCTAAAGTCTGGGGATTTCCTGAGGTAGAGTGGTTACAAATGCCGTCCTTAACTTCCCAAGTCAAATTAAGACCCTTTCCATCCTTTTCCAAAATCTCAACCACTCTAATGCTTTGTTCATTATGTCTAAAACCATCTTTTAAAAGTCTATTCAAAACCTCTTCACCAGAATGGCCAAAAGGAGTATGTCCTAAATCATGACCTAAAGCAATAGCTTCTGTCAAATCTTCGTTTAACCTCAAGGCTCTCGCAATTGTTCTTGCAATCTGAGATACCTCTAATGTATGAGTCAGCCTTGTTCTATAATGGTCACCTTCTGGAGAAATAAAGACCTGTGTTTTGTGGCTCAATCTTCTGAAAGCCTTACTATGAATAATCCTATCTCTATCTCTTTGAAATTCTGTCCTTATATCGCATTTTTCCTCTTCTTTATCCCTGCCGCGAGTTTCACGGCTTTTTGTCGCATAAGGAGAAAGCAGCTGATATTCTAATTCCTCTGTAATTTCTCTAATTTTCATTTGACCACCCAGCCTTTTTTATTTGTGGTGGTAAAAATAAAAACCCATAAAAGGGTTTTTCCATTTCTTTTCTTGATACCGTCGTTTTTATTTAGCCATCATTACAGTCAACACCATAGACAAAATTATAAACAATACCGCCGCTATAGTTGTGAGTCTCTCTAGTGTCCCCTCCATGGTTCGAGCTTTATTCTTTCCAAAAAATGTTTCTGCTCCTCCTGCAATTACACCCGAAATACCTGCACTTTTGCCCTTTTGTAAAAGTATAACTACTATCAAGAAAATGCTAACCAAAATTTGTATACTCATAAGTACAGTTTTTAGCATATTTACACCGCCTTATCTCTAATTTTTGAAACACAATACCACAGTTTATATTATACAAAGAATTGTTATGCTAATCAAGAGGTTTTTATATAAAAAGGGAATCCTTTTTGGATCCCCTTATTTCTTAATATTGTAAAAAGCATTTTTGCCAAGATATTGAGCTGTGCTTCCTAAAGCTTCTTCAATTCTTAAAAGCTGATTATATTTTACGACTCTGTCAGTTCTTGCAGGCGCTCCAGTTTTAATTTGCCCTGCATTTACTCCAACTACAAGGTCTGCAATTGTAGAATCTTCTGTTTCCCCTGAGCGGTGAGACACAACAGCTGTGTAACCTGCTCTTTTTGCCATTTCAATAGCATCAAGAGTTTCTGTCAATGTTCCTATTTGATTAAGTTTTATGAGTATTGAATTTGCTACTCCCATGCTTATACCTTTTGAAAGTCTTTGAGTATTTGTTACAAATATATCGTCACCGACAATTTGAATTTTTTTACCGAGCCTGTCGGTCAAGAGTTTCCATCCATCCCAATCTTCTTCAGCAAGTCCATCTTCAAGAGAGACAATAGGATATTTATTTACAAGCTGTTCTAAAAAATCTACCATTTCAGCAGATGTCCTTACAATTCCCTCACCCTCAAAATGGTATTTCCCATCTTCTTTGTACATTTCAGTAGCTGCAGGGTCCAATGCTAATGCTATATCTTCTCCTGGAACATATCCAGTTTTCTCTATAGCTTCAAGAATCACCTGAATTGCCTCTTCATTTGACGTAAGGTTAGGTGCAAATCCTCCTTCATCACCAACTGTTGTACTTAACCCTTTAGAATGTAACACGTTTTTCAAATTGTGATAAACTTCTGAACACATTCTTAATGCTTCACGGAAGTTTGGAGCACCAACAGGCATTATCATAAACTCTTGTATATCTACATTGTTATCAGCGTGTTTTCCACCGTTTAATATGTTCATCATTGGCACAGGAAGAGTTTTTGCATTTACTCCACCAATGTATTGATACAAAGGTAAACCACATTCCTCAGCTGCTGCCTTTGCCACTGCCAAAGATACCCCTAAGATAGCATTTGCTCCTAATTTGCTCTTATTGGGAGTTCCATCTAGTTCAATCATCGCTTTGTCAATTGCTACTTGGTCTTGTGCTTCCATGCCAATTAGCTCAGGAGCAATAATGTCATTGACATTTTGAACAGCTTTTAGCACTCCTTTTCCCAAATATCTTGATTTATCTCCATCTCGTAACTCAACTGCTTCAAAAGCTCCTGTAGAAGCCCCTGAAGGCACAGCAGCTCTTCCTACGGCACCGCTATCTAACTCTACCTCTACTTCAACTGTGGGATTTCCACGGGAGTCAAGTATTTCTCTTGCAAAAATATCAATTATTGATGACATGACAATTTCTCCTTTCTTTTTAAATTTTATTTTAAATTTTATCTTCTTCCAATGATTAAAGATTTTCCCGTCATCTCTTTAGGAACTGGTAGTTTCATTATGTCCAAAATTGTAGGAGCAATGTCAGCCAGTATCCCATCTTTTCTTAAATCAATATCTCCCTCACCTATAACAATAAATGGAACTGGGTTTGTAGTATGAGCTGTCTGTGGCTCTTTTGTCACAGGGTCAATCATCTCTTCCGCATTGCCATGGTCAGCTGTTATAATTATTGTCCCTCCTACACTTTGAACAGCATTTACTATTCTTCCAAGGCACTCATCTATTGCTTCAATCGCTTTTATTGCAGCATTTAAAACTCCTGTATGCCCTACCATATCAGGATTTGCAAAGTTTAAAAGAATAAAGCCATATTGATCTGACATAATCTTAGGTATTACAGTATCTGTAACCTCATAAGCGCTCATTTCTGGCTTTAGGTCGTAAGTAGCTACTTTAGGCGAAGGAACTAAAATTCTTTCTTCCCCTTCATTTGGCTCTTCTACGCCACCGTTGAAGAAGAAAGTCACATGGGCGTATTTTTCTGTCTCTGCAATTCTAAGCTGTTTAATCCCTTTTTTACTTAAGTATTCACCAAGAGTATTCTCCAGTCTTTCTGGCTTATACGCCACATGTATGTTTTCAAAGGTTTCATCATATTGCGTCATAGACACAAAGAATACAGGCAAATACCTTTTTTCTCTTTCAAAATGATTAAATACCTCGTCAATAAAAGCTCTGGTAAGTTGCCTTGCTCTGTCAGGTCTAAAATTGAAGAATATTATAGAATCCCCCGTTTCTACCGTAGCAACTGGCTTTCCATTTTCTAAAATTACCGTTGGTTCTACAAACTCGTCAGTTTGGTCTTTTGAATAAGCTATATCTATTGCTTCCATTGGTGAATTAGCATAAACACCTTTTCCCAACACTATTGCATCATAAGCCTTTTTAGTTCTATCCCATCTTTTGTCTCTATCCATTGCATAATATCTTCCAGAAATCGTTGCAATTTTTCCTATGCCAATCCTGTTTGACTCTTCTTCAAACTGCTTTATATATTCCTTTGCACAAGCGGGTGGAACATCTCTTCCATCTAAGAAAGCATGAATATATATTTCTTTTAACCCATGTTCTTTTGCCAATTTCATTAAAGCAAATAAATGAGTTATGTGGCTGTGAACCCCTCCATCTGACAAAAGGCCAAAAAGATGTAGTTTTGAGTTGTTTTTCTTTACATTTTCTATCGCATCTAAAAATTCTTTTTTCTTAAAAAAGGTACCTTCTTTTATATCTTTACTAATTCTCGTAAGTTCTTGATATACTATTCTTCCCGCTCCAATATTTAAGTGCCCTACTTCTGAGTTTCCCATTTGTCCCTCAGGAAGTCCTACTGCAAGGCCACTGGCGGAAAGAGTCGTATGGGGATAGTTTTTAAAGTAAAAATCTAAATTTGGAGTATTAGCTTGATATACTGCATTTCCTTCTTTTTTGACTGATAGTCCAAACCCATCTAGTATAACTAGCATGGTTAATTTTTCAGGCATATAATCCTCTCCTTAATAATTGACAATCTTTGCAAAATCTGATGCTACAAGACTTGCTCCCCCCACTAAAGCCCCGTCTATATCGCTCTCTGCCATGAGTTCAGAGATGTTCTCGGGCTTTACACTCCCCCCATATTGTATTCTAACCAGATCTGCTTTTTCTTTTCCATAAAGGGAAGCTATAGTATTTCTTATAGCTTTTATCACTTCATTGGCGTCTTTAGCTGTAGCCGTTTTGCCAGTACCTATAGCCCAAATTGGCTCATAAGCTATTACTACATTTACAATATCATCGTGGGTAACGCCTTTTAAAGCCTCTTTAGTTTGACTTAAAACTACTTCAAAAGTTTTTCCTTCTTCTCTTTGAGAAAAAGATTCTCCTACACACACAATAGGACTTAAGCCGTGAGATAGAGCGGATAAAACTTTTTTATTGACCATTTCATCCGTCTCACCAAAATACTGCCTTCTTTCAGAGTGGCCTATTACAACATATTTTACCCCAATCTCTTTAAGCATTAAAGGTGAAATTTCCCCCGTATATGCGCCCTTTTCTTCCCAAAACATATCTTGTGCTCCGAGAAGAATATTAGTACCTTGAATTACTTTATTTACCTCTGTCAAATCCACAAAGGGAGGTATGACTACCACTTCTGCTTTTGCGTCTTTCACTTGAGGTATCAATTCATCAACTAATTTCACCGCTTCAGAAGGGGTCATGTGCATTTTCCAATTACCTGCAATTATTGGTCTTCTCAAAACAAACACCCCTTTACTTGTCATTTAAAACTTCAATTCCCGGCAACACTTTGCCTTCCAAAAACTCTAGAGAAGCTCCTCCTCCAGTAGAAATATGAGTGACTTTATCCGCATATCCTAATTGCTCTATAGCAGCTGCAGAATCACCGCCGCCTACTATAGTAATACCTTTGCATTCACTCAAAGCTTTCGCAATAGCCTCTGTACCTTTTGCAAACTCAGGAATTTCAAAAACTCCCATAGGCCCATTCCACACTACTGTCATCGCGTGTTTTATCACTTTTGAGTATTCTTCAATAGTCTTAGGTCCAATGTCTACTCCTATTTGGTCTTGAGGCATTTTGTCTATATCGACTACTTCATAAGGTACGCCTGATTTCAATTCTTTAGCAATAACTGTATCAACAGGAAGCATCAAATTAACACCCTTTTGCTTAGCCTTCTCCATTAATTCTTTAGCTAACTCTATTTTATCCTCTTCTAAAAGCGACTTACCAATTTCATATCCTTTTGCTTTTATAAAGGTGTAAGCCATACCACCGCCAATTAAAAGGCTATCTACTTTTTCTAATAGGTTTGTTATAACCCCTATTTTGTCAGAAACTTTAGCTCCTCCCAATATTGCAACAAAAGGTCTTTTTGGGTTTTCAAGAGCTTCTCCCATGATTGTAAGCTCTTTTTCAATTAAAAAACCTGATACTGCTGGTAAATACGCTGCCACCCCTGCTGTTGAAGCATGAGCTCTGTGAGCCGTACCAAAAGCGTCATTTACATATATATCTGCTAAAGAAGCTAATTCTTTTGCAAATTGAGGGTCATTTTTCTCTTCCTCTGCATGGAATCTCACATTTTCTAAGAGCAATACTTCGCCTTCTTTTAATGCGGCTGCTTTCGCTTTTGCATCCTCTCCAATTACATCCTCTGCCATAGAAACTTGCTTACCTAAAAGTTCAGATAACCTCTTTGCAACAGGTTTTAAAGAATATTCTGGATTTACTTTCCCTTTTGGCCTTCCTAAATGGGATATAAGTATTACTTTTGCGTTATTGTTTATGAGATATTGAATGGTGGGCAGTGCTGCTTTTATACGAGTGTCATCTGTTATATTTTTATTTTCATCCATAGGCACATTAAAGTCTACCCTTACCAGCACTCTTTTTCCCGCCACATCTATATCCCGCACAGTTTTTTTCATCACAAAAACCTCCTTATACTAGGATTTAAAGGTCCGGTCCATAAAAGGACACGGACCTTTTACTACTTAGAGTCTCTCAGCAATATATTTTGCAAGGTCTACAACTCTGTTGGAGTAACCCCATTCATTGTCATACCAAGAAACAACTTTTACTAATGTTCCTTCAATTACCATTGTAAGTGGTGCATCAACTATAGAAGACCTATCGTCACCTTTATAGTCCATTGAAACTAATGGCTCTTCAGAATAACCTAAAATGCCTTTCATATATGTTTCAGAAGCTTCTTTCAACGCTGCATTTACTTCTTCAACTGTAACAGGTACTTCAACTTCTGCTACAAGGTCTACAACAGAGACGTCTGGAGTTGGAACTCTCATTGCAAAACCATTCATTTTCCCTTTTAGCTCTGGAATTACTAAGTGAATTGCCTTTGCTGCACCTGTTGTAGTAGGTATTATTGACATAGCCGCAGCCCTTGCTCTTCTTAAGTCACTGTGAGGTAAATCAAGTATTCTTTGGTCATTGGTGTAAGAGTGAACTGTTGTCATCATGCCTTTTTTAATGCGGAATTTGTCATTAATAACCTTAGCTATTGGTGCTAAGCAGTTGGTTGTACAAGAAGCATTTGAAATTACATGATGGTTAGCTGGGTCATACATGTTTTCATTAACGCCCATAACAATTGTTATGTCCTCATTTTTAGCAGGCGCGGAAATTATAACTTTTTTCGCTCCAGCATGGATGTGCTTTATAGCATCATCTTTGTTTGTAAATCTTCCTGTAGATTCAATTACAATGTCTACTCCTAATTCTCCCCAAGGAAGTTTAGCCGGATCAGTTTCTTTGAAAATTTTAATTTCTTTGCCATTTACAATTAACGCGTCCTCCGTATAAGATACTTCTCCTTCAAATTTACCAAAAGTAGAATCGTATTTTAATAGATGAGCCAATGTTTTTGCATCTGTTAAATCGTTGATAGCTACAAATTCAAGATCAACATTTTTCTTAAATGCAGCTCTGAATACATTTCTTCCAATTCTTCCAAAACCATTAATAGCAACTTTAACACCCATTATGTATTCCTCCTTGATTTTTATTTTATAAACACCTGAAAAGGTGTTTTAAACAATTTTTAAAATCTCAAATGCAGCTCCTTCATCAGTGACAAGCACTTGTACATTGCCACTTCTGCAAGTAGAGACAATCGCTTCTGCTTTATTTTTCCCACCAGATACAGCTATTAAATTTTTAACAAGCTTTAGGTCTTCTAAAGTCAAGAAAATGCTTGGTGTTGCATAGACCACTTTTCCTTCTTTATCAAAATAATATCCTAAAGCTTCAGCTGTAGCATTGTTCCTTACTAAAAAATCTCTAATATCTTGGGGTAAATTTCTTCTCTCTGCCATTACATCTGCGCGACCTATTCCAAATATTAAAATATCAGCTTTTTTTAAGGTTTCTACCACATCTTTTATATCCGGCTCTTTGATAAGGCTTTTTACCGCTTCTTTGCCTAAATTATCCGGCACGTGCAACATTTTATATGTACCACCAAGTTTTTTAGCTAAAATTGAAGCGATTGTATTCGCTTGCTTTTCTACTTCTCTCCCCAATCCACCACGAGCAGGTACAACTACCATGTTTGATTTGGAATAAAGCTGAGGCATTCCATTAGCCACTTCCAGCACAGTTGAACCGCCAGTTAAAGCAATAATACTGTCATAATTTATTATAGTTTTTAGGTAATTCGCTGCTGATTTTCCTAATTCTTTTTTTATCATAGGATCTTGTTCTATGTCGCCTGGTACGATTATCACTTTCTCAATCCCCAGCTTGTCCTTTAACAAACTCTCAATATTGTTAAGGCCTTTAAGCTCATGTATAAAATCCTTCAAATTCTCAATTAATTCTTCTCCCTCTTTTGTGATAGTCATACCTAAGGGATTTATATCCACCAAACCTTGAGCCTTCAAAAAAGATACCTCAGTTCTAATTATTCGTTCTCCCATATTTAATTGATGCGAAAGTGCCCGTCGTCCTATAGGTTGATTAAAATATATGTTTCGCATTATAGTATATCTCTTTTGAAGTAAATCTATTAACTCTGGTACTATCTTTTGTTGTAAAGCTATAATATCTTTCATGTCATTTCCCTCTTCAGGACGGTTAAAGTCCCGTTATTCTATAAATGTCCCACATCTCATAAAAAAGTATTTACACTAACTATTTTATACTATTAATAAAGCTTTTTCAATAGCCTAAATGGGCATTTACATGCCCATTTAATATCTTCTTCTTTTGATAGTAGAAGGAATATTGCATTCCTCTCTATATTTTGCCACTGTCCTTCTTGAAATATTAATATTTTTTTCTTTTAAAATATCAGCTATTTTTTGATCACTTAGAGGATTTGCAGGGTCCTCTTCTTCAATCAATTTTTTTATGAGGTTTTTAATAGTTTCAGCAGAAAATTCATTCCCATTTCTATTGGAAATACCAGATTGGAAAAAGAATTTTATCTCAAAAAGTCCTCGAGGAGTTGCAACATATTTGCCGTTTATAGCTCTGCTGACAGTAGACTCGTGGATACCTACAATATCAGCAATTTGTTTCTGCGTCATAGGCTTTAAGTAATTGATACCTTTGTCAAGAAAATCCCTTTGTAACTCCACTATTGCTTTAACTACTTTATACAAAGTTTCTTTTCTGCTTTCTAAACTCTTTATAAGCCACATGGCTGATTGCAGTTTTGAATTTATATATTTTTTAGCTTCTTCATCATGGCTATTTAAAATAGAATGATAGTAATTATTAATCTTGAGCTTAGGAGTAACTGAATCGTTTACTATAACAAAATATTCACCCTCTCTTTTTATTACTTCCACATCTGGTATAATATATCCAACATCTGTTGTAGAAGAAAAGCTACTTCCCGGTTTAGGATTGAGTTTTTTTATAAAATCTACAGCTTGTTGCACTTCTTTTAGGGAAATATTGTACAACTTTGCTAAATATGAATACTTACCCTCTGCAATTTCCTCAAGATGATAGTCTACCAATTTTTTTACAATGCCTTTGTAACTATCTTGGGCTAAAAGTTGAAGTTTTAAACATTCTTGCAAATTACGTGCTGCAATTCCTGGGGGGTCAAAAGATTGAACTACAGATAATCCATCTAATACCTCTTCTTCAGAACATTCCAGAATCTCTGCAATATCTTTTATATCCTCTCTCAAATAACCACTCGGACTTAGACTAAATATTATATATTCACATATTTTCTGGATTTTGGGAGGAACAGGTGTTATGTGAAGTTGAAATAAAAGGTGGTCACTCAAAGAAGACTTTGGAGACACAAAGTTTTCATAATTGACTTCTTCTATTTCTTCATCATCGGAATCATCATAATACATTCTCTCTTCTGTTTCTCGTATATATTTAGACAACTCATACAAGTCATATTCATATGCATTCTCTTCTTCGGATGTCTCTTCTTTTTCAAGAAGAGGATTAGTCTCTAATTCCTGCTCTATAAGAGCATTAAGTTCTAAGGAATTTAACTGCAAAATCTCAATAGCCTGTTTTAGTTCAGGAGTCATTATAAGTTTTTGAGCTTGTTGAAGTTTCAGTTCGAATTCCATCCTCATATTCATGCACCCTCAATCGCAATTAATAAATTAACTCATTAAAGCTATTTTTTATTATTATATCACATTTAAACGTTTTATTGAATAAAAAAGAAGAGTACTAATAAATTCGAAAATCCTTGTACTCCCCTTTATAATCCGACCATCTTTCTTCCACATCCTCCACTCTTGCCCATCTCAAACCTGTTTTAATAAAATTTATCAATTCTTTAATACTTTCCTCTTCCCCTTCTGCAACAACTTCTACACTGCCATCATAAAGATTTTCCGCATAACCTTTAATTCCCAAAGAAACTGCCTTTTGATACACAGAATACCTCAGCCCCACCCCTTGCACATGGCCAGTTATACGCAAATGTACTGTTTTTTTCATAGAAATACTCCTTTCTTATGATTGTAATATAAATTTATCAATAACGTACTTTACACCGTCCTCCATATTAGATTTCGTTATAAAGTTTGCCACTTTTTTGACCTCATCAACAGCATTTTCAACTGCCACACCTAAACCTGCAAATTTGATCATTTCTATATCATTTTCACTATCTCCTATTGCTATCATTTCTTCTCTTTCTATTCCCAAATAACCTCCTAGAATTTTAAGGGCTCTTCCTTTGCTGACTCCTTTATTGACAATTTCAATATTGTCCATATAAGAACTGGTTATCTGTATTGAGGCATTCTTTGACAATTCCTCCCTTATGCTTTTTAATACTTCAACATCATCGTTAAAAACTATGATTTTTAAAATACTATCTTTTAATTTGTCCAACTCTTTTAACGGTTCCTTTATTTCTTGGACATTCACTTTTAACTCTGTTTTAAATAACTCATTCCATTCGGCATACCTTTGAAATTTATTTGTTATCTCCGGAGAAAACACCGTTTTGTCACTTATAAGCTGGAAATATGTATTGTACTTTTGGCATACTTTTATAATTTCCTCCATGCTGTCATAGTTTAGAAGGCTTTCATAAATAGTATTATTATCAGGGTCTCTTATCAAAGCACCATTACTTGCAATTATGTAAGTTCTAAAACCAATCATATCTGCGTAGGCATACGCGGAAGCAAAAACCCTTCCTGTAGATATTACTACATATACTCCTTTCCCCCGAGCTTTATGTAATGCTTCTATATTCTCTTTAGATATAGTTTTATCATGTCTTAGAAGAGTATCATCCATATCGATGGCAATTAATTTGTATTGCATTCCTTTCAACTCCTTAATTTATTGTGTTCAATTATATTATACATTATATCACTGTAAATTGCCATATCGCCGATATGTTCAAAAATAATTGACATTATTAATGAATAGAGATATAATTAAGACACAAAATATCAAAAGAAAAATATTATCTTTTGTGAAATGGAGTGATATAATGGAGGAAGCTGCTGCCCTGTTAAAACAAAAAGGGCTTAAAGTAACACCTCAAAGATTAGCAATACTTAATCTGCTTAGAAACACAAAAGAACATCCTACAGCAGAAACTATATACAAAAAGCTTGCCTCTGATTTTCCCACAATGAGCTTAGCGACTGTATACAAAACATTGGAAGTTCTGAAAAACATGGGATTAATACAAGAATTGAATGTAGGGGAAGGTAGCTTTAGATACGATGCTAACACCAATTCTCATCCCCATGTGGTCTGTATAAGTTGTGGTAAAGTAGAAGACCTTGATGAATCCCTTCTAAAAGACGTTTTAGAGGAAGTTAGTCAGCATACTGACTACAAACTTGTAGAACAAAAGCTCTATTTCTACGGTTATTGTCCGGCTTGCCAGCATAAACTTAATAATTAAATATCACCTCCCATTTTTTATTGATACAGAAAATGGGAGGTGATATTATGTTATGGTGAAAAAGCTTCTTCTGGATTACCCTGTGGTGGTTCTGGATTAATTTGAGCATTATTTTCCTTTTCTGTATTAGGTAACTCTTGAAATTTTGAATTTTCTACTTTTTTAGTTCCTCTTTTAATTACTCCATCTACTGGCTTATACACATCTGTATATAAAAACTCCCTTTTAACTAATTTGTTATTTTCATAAATCAAACGATATGTATTGACTTTATAGCCGGCATGAGGCTCTATTTCTACAACTTCTTCTCCTTGAGGTAGTGTGGGGTCATCTATATATTTTATTTTAGGCTCATATTTTTCAACAACCTCTGACTGAATATCTACCCATTTTGAAGGATTTTTCACATAGCCATATATGTTCATTACTAATTTGTTGCCTTCTATGTAGGACTCAATATATATAGGATATTGAGTAGAATTTTTAAATTTTAAGTCTAAAGCATCTCCAGAAATAGTAGCATCTTGTCCTGGTGGTACATAAGCTACTGGAAAACTGTGATGGTATCTTTCAGTAATTGTTATATCCGCCCGTAAAATTGCATTATACAAGGTTGTAGCAATTTGGCATACTCCTCCTCCTATATCCGGTACCAGTTTATTACCTATTATTACAGGGGCTTCTTTGTAACCGTTTTGTATTATTCTCGGTCCTAAAGTTTTATTAAGAGAAAATGTCTCACCCGGCATAAGCAAGGTATCATTTACGGCTCTTGCCGCCACTAGTATATTCTCTGAACGGTTTGCATCTTGAAGATTAAATACGGTAGAAAAAGTAGAAATTCGTCCATTAATCATTTCTAACATTGATTTTGAAATTTTTGCTTCAACTTTCTCCGCTACAATCTCTACTTCTGGCTTCTCTGTCTTTCCTTTTACTAATTCATCTATAAGCTGCTTTAGATTTTTTAAAGTTTTCTCTTTATTAACTTTTACCCCCTCTATATCTGATGTAATTTGTCTTACTCCTCTTATAATTTTTATTTTCGCATTAACTGGCTCTTTATCAATCTCTTGAGAAATTTTATCAACAAACTCTTTTAATTTCCTTTCATCGTATTTGGGATAAAAGTTAAAATATTTTCCCTCTTTTTCTGTTACATAAATTTCTCTCACTCTTGCAATAGGGTTTCCTTCTCTACCTATTTTGTAAGCTTCTTCTACCATTTCTTGATAGTTATAAGATAAATTGATATCTTCTGATGTGATAACAAAAATTTTATCTTGATACTTAGCTGTAACGGAAAAAGAAGAAATTTTTATCTTATCTTTAAGAA
>NZ_AVAF01000116.1 GCF_000445185.1 Thermoanaerobacter sp. A7A | reverse complement strand
TCTTAGACATTTTTTCTTCTATTTTGCCTTTTTTGACTGTGATATAAGACAAACATTTATGAGCATTTATTATATAAGGTTCAACTATAGCATTTGTAGGACAAGCTTTTATACACAAATTACAATCCCCACATTTAGTTTTTTGCGGTACATCTGGTTCAAAATATTTGTTGATGAGTATTTCCCCTAAAAAAATATAAGAACCGTATTCATCATTAATTATAAGCCCATTTTTCCCAAACCACCCTATCCCTGCATGAAAAGCAATTTCTCTTTCTAAAATCGGATTATTGTCCACTAAACATACTGTTTTTACTTCTTGGCATTTTGATTTTATAAATTCAGAAAGTTTTTCCATCTTCTCTTTTAAAACTTTATGATAATCTACTCCCCAGCTGCTTCTTGAAATTATACCATAGCTTCTACTATAATATTTAATCTCATGTTCCACATTATATGATAAAGCTATGGCTATAATAGATTTCACTTCAGGCAAAATAAATTCAGGAGAGATTCTTTTTTGAATATCTCTCTCCTCAATAGAACAACTATAGCCTAAATTTTCTCTTTCTTTTAGAAAATTGTTATATTCTTTCAAACAATCAGGACTTGCAAAACCTACTAAGTCAATGCCAATTTGTTGTGCAAATTTTTTTATCTCTTCCTTAGTTATACAATCCACTATTTATCCCCTTTATCTTCTTTTTTATTAGACAATAATCCATAATAATATTTAAGCTTTCTATAAACTTTATCGTAAATTTCTTCAAAGCTTTTTCCTGTCAAAATTTCTATCCCTTCTTCAATTGTTTTTACACTGTAGATGTGGAAAAGCCCTTCTTTAACTGCTTCTATAACTTCTTCTGTTAAAACCAAATTATTGACATTTTGATGAGGAATTATTACTCCTTGCTCCCCTGTCAAACCTTTTTCTTTACAGACCTTGTAAAATCCCTCTATTTTATGGGTCACTCCTCCCACCGGTTGTACCTCCCCAAATTGATTGACTGACCCTGTTACGGCAATTCCCTGTTTTATAGGAATTTCTGCAAGGCTGGAAAGGAGTGCATACAGCTCTGTACTGGAAGCACTATCTCCCTCTACTCCTTCATAAGACTGCTCAAAAACAACTCTAGCAGAAAGAGTCAAAGGAAAATCTTTTGCAAATTTACTCCCTAAATAACCTGTCAATATCATAACTCCCTTGTCGTGTATTCTACCACTCATTTTTGATTCTCTTTCAATGTTTACTACCCCTTCTTCCCCTGGGTATGTGGTGACAGTTATCCTTGAAGGCTTACCAAATTCATAATCCCCTAAATTTATAACAGCTAATCCATTGACAACTCCTACTCTCTCTCCCTCAACATCAACAAGATATATGTCCCTTTTGAAATATTCTAAAACTTTTTCTTCTAGCTTATTTACCCTCTTTATTTTTTCTTCTATAGCCTTTTTAACATGGACTCCTGTAACTACTTGACTTCCTTCCAAACCTGCCCAGGCATCTGCCTCATACAATACTTCCACAATTTCGTTAAAGCGGGTAGTTAATTTGTCCTGGTCCTCAGAAAGTCTAGTACTATACTCTATAACTTTTGCAACACCTTCCCTGTCAAAGGGCTTTAAATTGTTTTCTACACAGTGGGTCTTTATAAAAGAAGCCATATTTTTCATATTTTCTTCATTTAGCTCCATTTCTTCGTTAAAATCTACTTTTATTTTAAAAAGTTTGCTAAAGTCCTCATCATAATTGTAAAGCAAATAGTAAAGATAAGGGGTACCTATTAAAATCACCTTTACATCCAACTTTATAGGCTCTGGTTTTAAAGAAGAAATTGACAAAAATCCATATTGAGAAGATATATTTTCAATTATAATTTTTTCCGTCTTTAAAGACCTTTTTAAAGCATCCCAAGCATAAGCATAAGATAACAGATCTTTTGCTTGCAAAATTAAATAACCGCCATTTGCTCTATGTAATGCTCCAGCTTTTATTTTAGTAAAGTCCGTTGTAGCAACTCCAAAGTCACTTTCGTATTCTATACTTCCTATTATGTTATTATAGTTAGGATTATACTCAAACACAACTGGAGCACCGTCAGTATTGCTATTGTCTACAAGCAAATTAACCATGTACTTTTTTAAAAAGGCTTTTTCTTTCCTCATCAAAAGAGGAAATGGCATATCTTCTCCATCAGTACTCTTAAAGCTTTCAATATTTTCTAAAATGTCCTTTTTGACACTTTCTAAGTACTTAAGCACATTTTCATTGACTTTATATCTTCCCTTCAAATCCTCAATTAAATGACCTACAGCAAAGAGACCTATATTATTGTCCAAATTTTTAATTTCATCCCTCGCTTGTTTGTCAATAGATTGTATTTCCTTCCATATCTGCATGGCCTTTACTTCAAATTCTGCAGCTCTTTTTTCAATTTCTTTTCTTGTTTCTTCATCCAATTGCTGAAACTCTTCTTGACTTATTTGCCTTCCTTCAATAACAGGAATGCTTATAATGCCTGTGCGAGTATCTCTTAAGACAAATCCAAAACTTTTCGCAAGAGTGTTCAATTCTTCTACTAATTGATTTTTCTTTTCTTGATATTTTTTTATTATTTCACTCTTTTGCAGATCGTAAGAATCCGACTCAAAGGCTTTGGGTATCTCTCTCTGTAACTGTTCTACAAAATCTTCCATATCTTTTTTAAATTGCTTGCCCATTCCAGCTGGTAATTCTATCGCTATTGGTTGAGCAGGTTTTTCAAAATTATATACATAAACCCAGTCTTTTGGCCTTTCTTCCCTTTTTGCAATCTCCTTTATGTAACTAGAAGCAAAACTAGTTTTACCAGTTCCTGTTATTCCAGTTATAAATATGTTGTAGCCTTTTTGCTTTATTTTAATTCCAAATTCCATTGCTTCTTTGGCTCTATTTTGACCGATTATTCCTTCTAACGGTGGAATTTCTTCTGTAGTCTCAAATTCGAAAATATCTGGATCAATGTACCTTTTTAATTTGTCAAAAGTTAATTTTTCCATAACAACACCACCCATCCTTTTTAATAATAATTATTCGCCAACAAATCAATTTTTCCTCTTTTTACACAAAGAATAAATTTTGGCTGAAGGATAGTCCTCCAGCCAATTAATCTTCTTCATCAATTTTACCGTCTCTTTCATCCATCTCTTTTTCTGCAAATTTTATCATTTTCTTTACCATGTTTCCTCCTATTTTACCCACTTCCCTTGTAGTCATGTTTTCCCATCCGCGTTTTTCAATATCGTCATCTAAATTAAGCTCTTCAGCAACTTCTTGCTTCAAAGAATCCAACCCATCCTCAGCTTTAGGGTATAACTTTTTTCTTTTCCCCATAAAAACCCTCCATACTTCGTTTTATCAATATTTTCCCCTAAAGCTTCTTTAAAAATGTATGGAATAACCCGGTAAAACCGGGTTATTCTTCTTTTATTGCCTCTGTTGGGCAAGAACTCATAGCATCTTGCACACAATCTTCTAAATCTGCTGGAACTTCATCTACGATTACATGGGACTTTCCTTCATCATTCCAGTCAAAAACATCTGGACACATGTCTATGCAAACCCCACAAGCTATGCATTCGTCTTGGTCAACATAAACTTTCATACCATTACCTCCTAATCTTTTTATGTAAAATTTTACACATACATTATATCATTAACCTTCCATTGCTTCAATAGTTTTTAACTTTCTCTTTGAAAATATGCAAAAAAATAAGGCATATAGCCTTATACAATTGCAAGGAGTTCTCTCAAAAAGTTATTGAGTAAATTGACATCTTGCGAATTCAGTTTATTTAAATTGATATAAAATTTTTGAATGTTTTCAGCCAATTTTTTGTCTATATCGCTCTTTACTTTAGTGTACAACAAAACACCTAATACTGCTCCTACAAATAAAACTAAAGAAGAAGTAGGATTAACAGAGGCCAGTAAATTTTCTATACTCTCCATGGAAAGACCTCCCGCCATCCTAAGTTTTAGTAAAAATGCAGTAATAGCATATGCACAAAATTCTATAGGCTTAGTAGCCTGAAACATCTCATTTAATATTTCCTCAAGAGAATTAGGCTTACTATTTTTTACTTTTTTAATCAAAGTATCTCTTAGGGAATTCCATTCATCTTTATTCGCTTTTTTAAATATTTCATAAGCTTTTTCTGTTGGTAGAAATCTTAAAGTAGATCTTCCTTGGCTTTTTTCCTCCCCAAGGTAATACTCGGTCTTAACAAAATCACCTTTCTCTAATTCCTTTAAAATATCATAAGCTGTCCATTTGCTAATTTTCATTGCCTGCGCCACATCTGTATAGTGAACGGGCTCACCTTTTGAATCATAAAGTTCAGTCAGTGTTTTTAAAAATTCCACCCTCCTATTTGTCAGCATTTCAACACCCCATTAAGTAATACTATCTAAATTTATAGGGGATTTTAGTATTTATGTCAAGCCTCTTTTTTCATTTCCATTTTTTTCTCCCAAATTTCGTTGGCTACTTTACCCCAATTATCAGCAACCACTCTTAAATCATCGTAGAGGTTTTTGATGTGAGAGGCTTCACTAGCTTCTGTGTGTTTAGCTCCTGACTCTTCTACTATTTCTAAAAGTTTTTCTGGGTTATCAATCAGTGGGCAAGGCCTTAAGTGATTTTGATTAAAAGGCTGTCTCTTTCTATAAGCTTTCATAATAGGAGACTGCAGCGCTTCTTTCAAACTCACTTCATTTATATTTACATTGGAATAATGGATGAAAGCACAAGGTTCAACTTCTCCCGCTGCATTTATGTGCAAATATCTTCTGCCTCCTGCAATACATCCTCCACTGTATTCGCCATCATTCCAGAAATCAATTGCAAAAAGTTCCTTTCTAGCCCTTATATAATTTATCCTCTCGTACATGTATTTTCTTTGCTCAGGTGTTACCATAAAACTTATATCAGGGTCTCTACCTATAGGAATATAAGTAAAATACCAAGCAAAAGCTGCTCCTTTATCTATCATCATATCTACAAATTCATCACTAGAAATTTCCTCCACATTTGTTCTCGTATATGTAGCTGAATAGCCAAACAATACTCCATTTTCTCTCATCAAATCCATTGCTCTCATAATTTTATCAAAAGTACCTTCTCCTCGTATTGCATCGTTACTTTCTTTGAAACCATTAATACTTACTGCAAAAGTAATATTGCCTACTCTTTTAACTTCTTTTATCATATCTTCGTCGATTAAAGTACCATTGGTAAACAAGTGGAATACTTGATTTTTATGTCTTTCAGCAAGCTTTATAATATCTTTCATTCTGACAGTAGGCTCTCCGCCAGACAAAACTATAAAATATATGCCCAGCTCTTCTGCTTCTGTACATACTCTATCCATCACTTCAAAAGAAAGATTGTGAGGTTTGTACTGTCCTGCCCAGCATCCTACACATCTTAAATTGCAAGCCTCTGTTGGATCCATCAAAATTGCCCACGGAATGTTAATATCTAATTTATTTTCTAATTCTTTTTGTTTTGGAATTCCTTTCAAGCTAGCATTTATAAAGAAATTAACACCTAAAGTTTTTATAATGTTTTTGTCAATATTTTTAAGAAGTTTCATTGCAAATCTGTACCAATTGCTGTCTTTGTCATCTAAAAATCTCTTCACACTTTCTATTTGCTGTTTATGATTGGGCATTATTGCAATTTTTGACAGAAGATTAGCTATTTTGTCTAAATTTTTCTCTGGGTCTTTTTCTACATAGTTAATAACAGCACTGATAAGCGGGTCAATCACATTCATCATAACTCCTCCTCTACTTTATTTTTTATCCCAAAATATCAAACTGACCCAAAAAACCAAAATTCCATTTCAGTGATATTATACCACTTCAAAAACAACATTTCAAGTAATATTTATTATATTTTATGCTTACAAGTACTATTTTATTTATCTAATTGCACATCTCCTCCAAAAACTCCTATTATTTTCTTCTCTGAATTGTAAACAGGAATTGCAATTGTGGTACAAATTTCGTTTGTCGCTAAAGAAATGTAAGGATCTGTTACTGTTATTTCTCCTTCAATAACCCGTAAAAGCAACTAAAATACTGTTTACACCAGCTAAAATACCTCCGTACATCAAAAGCCTAAATTTGATACTTTTAAGCATAAAATTCCCCCCTCTTTAAGTTGCATTAATTACAACATTGCCATTTGCAAAAAAATGTAAAGCCTTTTTTTATTATTTCTACAAAACTTTAAATATTCCTTCTTTTTTTTGCAAAAATTCTACAAAATAAAGTAGGAATCCATTGAGGATTCCTAAACTTAAACATCAAGGCAACTGCCGCCTATAAATTCTCTTATGATAGAATTGGGAGGTATTGCTAATTCATCTTCTAATGGAAGGAAATAACTCAAAAACTCTAATATTTCTTTAGCGATAGAATAAGCAGGATTGTCTTGGGAAACTTTCTTAAGTAACGGCTCTGCGTATTTTTTTAATACAGGTAACTCATAAGGTAAAAAAGAATTAAACATGACATCCGCCTGTTCTTGATAAGGGAAAATCCATTTTTCTTCTCCTCTTCTGACCATAGGCCACATGTTTATAGTCTCTGCCGCATCGCTAGAACGGAATTGGCTATCTCTCACTATACGTCGTATCAACCTCGTTTGAGTGGTAGGTATTCTATTGTGTTCATCAAGATTTAACTGAGTAATAGCACTTACATATATTTTGTATTTATTATCTTTAGGTATTTGTAACGTCAATTTTTCGTTTAATCCATGTATGCCTTCCATCAAAATAATTTGGTTTTTATCAAGTTTTACTTTTTTTCCTTCTGGCTCTCTTTCCCCTGTTTTAAAGTTAAAAATAGGAATTTCTACTTCTTCACCTTGTATAAGTTTTATTAAATGCTCATTGAAAAGTGGCAAATCTAAGGCATCAATTGATTCAAAGTCGTAATTTCCAAATTCATCTTTGGGAGTAAGTTCTCGCGGCACAAAATAATTGTCTAATGATATCGGAAAAGGCCTTAGTCCATTTACTCTCAACTGCACACTAAGTCTATGAATAAAAGAAGTTTTACCTGAAGAAGAAGAAGGACCTGCAATTAAAACTACTTTTATCATTTTGTTTGAAGCTATATAATCTGCAATTTTGGATATTTTCTTCTCATGAAATGCTTCTGAAACCAATATTAAATCTCTACCTTTTCCCAGCTTTATCATGTCGTTCAAAGAAGAAACATAACTTATGTTTAAAATGCTTGCCCAGTCCTCTGCCTCTTTAAAAATTGAAGCAAGTTTAGGAACATCGACAAATACAGGCAATGAACGGGGATTATATACATCTGGAGCAATTAAAATAACACCCGGGAAATAAAATCGTATATCAAATACTTTTAGATAGCCTGTAGAAGGTACACAAGGGCTGTAGAAAAAATCTACTGTACCATCACAATAATAAACAGGAACCTTCTCTTTGTCAGTATCTTTAAACAATTTTACTTTCTCAGTCAATCCTTCTTTTTCAAATAGCTTTATTGCCTCTTCTTTAGGTAACATTTTTCTTTCTATTTTGAAGTCTTTTTTTATTATTTCTTCCATCCGCTTTTTAATCATAGAGACAATTTTATTGTTTAAAGAGTAACCATGTATTTCGCAGTATAAACCCTTACCTAGTGAGTGTTCTATAGTTACAGTAGCACCGGGAAGTAGCTCTTTTACAGCTTTAATAAAAACAAAAGTTAAACTCCTTCTGTAAATCCTCGTACCTTCCTCAATCGTTGTATCTACAAATTCCACTGTGCTATCCTTTGAAACTGTGCAGTTTAAATCTTTTAGCTCATTATCCACTTTTGCAGCTACTATTATCCCATTGTAAACATGCTCAAAATCTTTGGCAATATCCTCTAATTTTGTCCCTTCTGGGTATTCATAGATATTACCTTCAATGGCAATTTTCATAAAAATCACCTCAACACGATTATACACTATCGTAGCAAAAAATTAAAAGCCCTTCCTTCCAGAAGGACTTTTAATTTTTGTCCCACGAAGCCGTAAGGCTATGTTTTCATACCCGCTCTCGCAGGTGGGTACCCTGTCATCAGCTTCTGAAGTCCTGTCTTAGCAGGCATTTCTTCCACTGATGAACCCGGATTCCCGAAAAAGGTGCGTTGGTTGAAAACAAATTAGCCTAATACAAACTTCACAGGATTCATTTGGTTTTTCGTTTACAATTATAGTTTACGACAAATCTTACTAAATTGCAAGTGTAAAATATAGAAAATACAAGCTTTATACAAAAAAATAAAGAATGATATAATATTGAGTGGAGGGAATTTCTATGGAACCAGCAATAAAATGCAATATATGTCCAAGAAACTGCAATGTAGACAGGTCAAAGTCAAAAGGACTTTGTAACATTCCTTGGCAGGTAAAAGTAGCAAAAGCATATCTACATCATTGGGAAGAGCCTTTTATAAGTGGTACGAGAGGCTCTGGAACAGTTTTTTTCAGTGGTTGTAACCTAAAGTGTGTCTTTTGTCAAAATTACGAAATAAGTCAATACCAATTTGGTAAATTTCTAACAGTAGAAGAATTAGCACAAGTATTTTTAAATTTACAAAAGCAAGGTGCCCATAACATAAACCTTGTTACTCCTACAATCCATGTCTTCTCAATAAAAGAGGCGATTTTATTAGCAAAAAGGCAAGGGCTTCATATACCTATAGTATATAATACAAACGCCTATGAAAATGTAGAAACTTTAAAAATGTTGGAAGGACTAATTGACATATATCTTCCTGACCTTAAGTATTCCGATGACACTCTTGCAAAAAAATATTCTAAAGCCCCTAATTATTTTGAGCATGCAACAAAAGCAATATTAGAAATGTACAGACAGGTAGGAATACCTCAATTTGATGAAGAAGGAATATTAAAAAGAGGTTTAGTGATAAGACATCTCATAATGCCGGGATTTGTAGAGGACACTAAAAAAATTCTTTTGTGGATTAAAGAAAACCTCCCAAAAGAAATATATGTAAGCTTAATGAGTCAATATACCCCTTATTATCAAGCTCAAAAGTATCCAGAAATAAATAGAAAAATCACTCCTCAAGAATATGATGAAGCTATAGATTTTTTCTTTGAGATAGGCCTTGAAAATGGCTTAATTCAAGAAATAGAAAGCGCCAGTGAAGATTTCATCCCTGATTTTGATTTAGAAGGATTAGAATAATTTTAGTAAATGTTGTATATCTTGTGGCAAAGGCGAATAAACAGAAATGCTTCTTTCTTCTAAAGGGTGTACAAAAGTAAGCCTGTAAGCATGCAATGCTTGCCTTTTAATATAATCATCAGAAGAGCCGTACAATGTATCTCCTACAATAGGATGTCCAATATGGCTCAAATGTACTCTTATTTGATGAGTTCTTCCTGTTTCAATTTTTACCTTTAAAAAAGAAAACCTTTCACTGCTTTTTATCACTTTGTAATTGGTTATAGCTCTATCTCCTTCCTCGGATACCATTCTTTCAATGCCACTTTGTGGTTTTCTCGATATAGGAAGGTCAATTCGACCTTCCCCTTCCATTTTTCCTTCTACTACTGCAAAATAAAGTTTACTCATAGGCTTTACAATTTGAAGATAATACTGCATAAAAGGACGTTTGGCAAATACAACCAGACCCGACGTACCCTTATCTAAGCGATTAACAGGTCGAATCAAAGCCTTTATTCCTTTATCTTTAAAATACCACGCTACCCCATTTGCAAGAGTACCACTTTGATATCTTTTTGTTGGATGCACAACTACTCCAGCTGGTTTATCAACTATTAAAACATCCTCGTCCTCATAATATATATCCAAACCCATTTTTTCCGGGGCAATATCAGAATCTACCTCGGGAAGGATTAAATCAATCACATCCCCTGGTTGTAAAATTCTTTGTACATTTTCTTTTACGCCATTTACTAATATTTCTCCTTGCCACTTATAAATTCTAATAAGTCTTTTAGAAAAACCTCTGTTCCTCAAAAAGTTTTCTAATATAACGCCTTTTTCATTTTCTCCAACAACTAATCTCATCTTATTATCACCATTCTCTAATTTATAATGTGAGAAATTTATGTGGTATAATCAATTTATAAATAAAATAAGGTGGTTGGTGACTTTATGAAACAAATAATTGTAGGAGTAGGGGGCATAGTTATAAAAGATGGCAAAGTTTTATTGGTAAGGCATACTTATGGTCAATTTAAAGGCAAATGGATAATACCCGGCGGTCATGTGGAAGCCGGTGAAAACATAGACGATGCAGTTTTAAGAGAAATAAAAGAAGAAACTTCAATAGAAACCCGTGTAAAAAATATCATTTCTATAAGAAGTATAATACTTCCCGATGGCAATTCGGAAATATACATTGTTTTTTTGTTAGATTATGTTTCAGGAACTCCTACTTCTGACGGAATAGAAAATGACGCCGCAGCTTTTTTTGACATAGATAAAGTCATAAATGATGAAAATGTAGTCTATCTTTCTCGCTATTTAATTAAAAAGGTATTGACACACACTTATAATAAATTGTCCCCTGACCTCTTTTATCCTTTTGGCAATTTTAATTATAAGCTATTTTGTTGAAATATATTCGTACTTATCTTTATTTTTAAAAGCCTCACAAGCACTTCTGTATCATAATAGACTGCACCACATTTTTGACAAACATATGCCGGCACATCTTTAATTATTATAGTCCTTTTCCCCCTTACCAACTTATATTCTACATTTTGTATCTCTATTTTGCCACCACAAAAGCACTTTTCCATTAGTTTCACTCCTTGTCACGTCGATTTCAAGTTGATAAGGACTTTTTTCTATTATATCATAAATTTCGACATAAATCCCTTAAATTTTAGCCAAAAATTTTGTACCACTTGAAAAAATATTTGAATAATGTTAGAATTTTATTGTAAATGTTAATTTTAAACTTTATAAGATATTTTTGCAATTTTAAACACATTAAAATGCAAATTAGCTTTTATAAAATTAAAAGGAGGCATATTAAATGTACGGTCTTGAAAAATTAAATATAATCAATGTTAAAAACGTTTACCGTAATCTTCCCGTCCCTAAATTAGTTGAAGAAGCTATAAAAAGAGGAGAAGGAGTACTTGCAAATAATGGTGCTTTTAATGTTTATACCGGTAAATACACAGGTCGTTCTCCAAATGATAAATTTATTGTGGATGAACCAGAAGTTCATGAAGATATATGGTGGGAAAATAATAAAGCTATTTCTATGGATAAATTTGAAAGGTTGTACAACCGCTTAACTGCTTATTTACAAAATCGAGACATTTTTATATTTGACGGTTTTGTAGGTGCTGACCTTCAATATAGAATTCCTATAAGAGTTATAACAGAATATGCGTATCAGAGTTTACTGGCACTCCAACTATTCATTCGCCCTAATGAAGAAGAACTTAGAAATCACATCCCCGAATACACGCTAATTGCTGCACCAAAGTTCAACTCTATACCTGAATTAGACGGTGTAAATTCTGAAGCTTTTATTATATTAAGTTTCACTAAAAAACTAATTATAATCGGTGGCTCTCAGTATGGAGGGGAAATCAAAAAGTCAATCTTTACCCTCATGAACTATCTGATGCCAAAGCGCGGAGTTTTATCTATGCACTGTTCTGCAAATATGGGCAAAGATGGAGATACCACTCTCTTTTTCGGAAAAATACAAAGGTGTAACTGATGATATCAAAAAATCAGGCCCAAATGTTTAAAAACATAAAGTCTCCTTGCAGTGCGTACTGCTAGGAGACTTTTATAATTTGTAGCCATTATAATATATCTTTCATATTATAAAGTAGAAGTCAACCTAAAAAAGGAGGTAAGTTTATGTCTGACAAACACAAACATCATGAAAATCAATGGATTTGGATCATAATCATCATTTTGATAATTTTGTTATTTGTACCTGGCATCATTATATGTGAAGAGCCTAAAAATACTATTTAATAAAAAGGGGCATCTGCCCCTTTTTATATTAAATAACTCAAAATTATTTTCCTTTCTTTTTTAAGTTGCTAATTTGCTCTAATCGCTTTTGTATGTCCTTCTCAAAACCAGAATCCGTCGGTACATAGTATTTCCTGTCTTTAAGATTATCCGGTAGGCATTGCATATCAGTGACTTTCTCTTCAAAATCGTGAGCATACTTATACCCTTTGCCATATCCTAATTCTTTCATAAGCTTTGTAGGAGCATTTCTTAAGTGTATAGGCACACTTTCAGCAATTGTCTCTTCTGCATCTTTTTTCGCTTTATTATATGCCATGTATACCGCATTAGATTTAGGAGCTAACGCTAAATATATTGCCACTTGAGCGAGATTTACACTACACTCAGGAATTCCAATGTAATGGCAAGCATTATAAGCTGCAACAGCCATTTCAAGAGCTTGAGGGTCTGCAAGCCCAATATCTTCAGAAGCAAATCGTATCATTCTTCTCGCAATATAAAGAGGGTCTTCTCCAGCTTCTAACATCCTTGCAAGCCAATACACTGCCGCATCCCAATCGCTATTTCTTAAAGATTTATGAAAAGCAGATATTAAATTATAGTGTTCTTCTCCTTGTTTGTCGTAAAGCAGAGTCTTTTTCTGCATTGCATCAGCTAATATATCATCTGTGACAATTCTTTCCCCTTCAATTACTTTAGCCCCCATAACCGCAATTTCTAATGTGTTTAAAGCAACCCTTGCATCACCATTTGCAAAAAGTGCAATTTTTTTGAGCTGTTCATCTGTTATACCAATTTTGTACATGCCAAATCCATTTTGTTCATCTTTTAACGCTCTTTTAAGCAGTACAAGTAAATCTTCTTCTGTAAGAGGCTTCATGACAAAAACTTTAGAACGAGACAAAAGCGCTGAATTTACCTCAAAAGAAGGATTTTCTGTAGTTGCACCAATTAATATTATGTTTCCTTTTTCCACATGAGGCAAAAAAGCATCCTGCTGAGCTTTATTAAAGCGATGAATTTCATCAATAAATACAACAGTTCTAGTTCCATACATAGCATCCAATTCAGCTTTTGCCATTATCTCCTTTATCTCTTTGATTCCTGATAAAACAGCACTAAAGGTGATAAATTTAGAATTTGTCATATTGGCTATAATCATAGCAAGGGTAGTTTTACCTACCCCTGGCGGCCCCCACAAAATCATTGAAGCAATATTGTCCTTTTCAATCAATTCCCTAAGTAATTTCCCTTTACCTAAAAGATGTTCTTGACCTACAAACTCATCCAAAGTTTTGGGTCTCATCCTGTCGGCCAAAGGTTTATTTTTTTTCACTTCATTATCAAATATAGATGCTTGTTTGTATTCCATATTTTCTCACCATCTAAGTTTTATTTTTGTACTTTTTCTTTCTTTTTTCTTTTAGTCGGAACTTTATAGTAACTTTTACAAAGTCCTCTTCTAAAAATTCTGCAATAGCAAGGTCCTTTGTCACAAATTTTACCACAGCAAAGGCATGACTCCCAAATCTATCGTAAATTCGCCCTGCACTATAACAACCTCTTGGAACAGTTCCAACACTATTAGCTACATATCCTACTTGTCCTAATGGGGCAAGGGTAACAGATATTGCTTCATCATCATAGTCATTGTACAAATCCTTTTCTAATCTTACAATCGTGCCTGGTTTCAAAACTTTTGTGCCGTAATAATATTGACATCCAGTTATTGCAATATAAATAGATTCCACCTCATACACTCCCAACTTGATTTTAATTAAAATTATATTTTATTTTACCATTTTGGCCTTTAAAACAATATTCATATCATTCTTTCTTTTATATAAAAGCACAGCAAAATTGAGCATCCACAGTAAAAGTAAATAACTTTCAACACTACTCAAAAACAACAGCCCACCTAGAATACCAAAACCTACAAGGTCTAATACAGCATCTATTTCAGGTATAGAAGGCTTTCCTCTATTATACCGCCTCTCACCTAATTTTAAAATACCTAAAATAACAGCATAGGTCAAAGAAGCTTTAAAACGAGTAATGGCACTCCACACTCCAAAAGTAGTGGCTAATGCTTTGCCCCCTTTAAATTTTAAAAAGGGTGAAAAAGCGTGGCCTAAAATAGGAGCTATTGCCACAATTGCAATAGCATTTCCTGTAACATACCCTTTTTCAAGAAAATACACCAGCGGAAAATAGCCCTTCATAAAATCAAAAGTAGCGCCAACGACTCCCATTTTAAAGCCTGCTGCATGACCTAAATTGAAAGCTCCGGGATTTCCATCCCTCACTTCTTCTAATCTTTTTCCCAGCATAAGCCCCATCCAATATGAAAACATCAATGAACCACAGCCAAACTCCAATATGCTGAGCAGAATAATCATACATTATTCCTTCTTTCTACACTTATTTCCCTACCCTTCCATAAAACTTTTTTCTTAAATGCCACCTGATAAAAGGAATGTAAAGTTACTAGTATAAAAAAGGCTGTCGAAATAAAATGAAAAATAGGAATAAATATACCAAATCTTCCTGTATACTTTGTAAAATATAGTATTTGCAGAGTATAAAAAAGATAGCCAATTTCGTAAAAAATAGCAATAGGCGAATGAGAAAAAACCAAAAAAGGAGTTATAAATCCCACTAATACAAGTCCTAAAAGCCATAAAACTATCAAGAAAATCGTTCCAAAACTTAAAGTATTTGCACTCAAAATTGCTCCTTTGCTAAATCCATGTATTTCACTTATAATTCCATAAGGATACATCCTAAAAGAGACAAGGTCATATTTCTTTGGTTTCATAATATCACACAAGAAAATGATTATCAACCTCTCTATCTCCATTTTATCCGTCCTCTAATTAAGCAGTCTTACAGTAAGTTAGCTAAAAATAACTTTCCCGACTTCCTTTATAACTTCGTTTTTAGTAAATATAGAAAGCACATCTATCTTTTTAATTACACTTTCTATTATTTCTTCTATTTCTTCTTTATCTTCCTCAACAGCTTCTTTGTCACAATTAATTTTCTCCCTTACAGCGCTAATTAGCTTTTCGTAGGTATAAACCCTAAATCTCTCTATTTCATAAATCTCCGCCAGATTTTCTAAAAGAGTTAAAAATATTTCATCGTAATCGGCATCAACTTTCAAATCCAATAAGGAGCACAATTTAGGAATAATAACTTCAAACAAAGCTCTCTTTGCTGGAATTTCTTTATTTACTCTAAAGATATCCTTTAAATTCTCAATTCTTCTTTCTTCTAAATTCATAAGGTAACGGATAAAATATTCCTTTTCCCCTTTCGGCTCGATATAATACTTATCTCCCTTTAGTCCTTTTAAAGCCTTTAAACCATCAAAGTATCCTAATTTAAGGTTATACCTTACAACGTTTTTATCAAAATCCAAAATCCCTCCTAAATCTTCCTTTGGAGAAATAACTAATGTATTTAAACCTTTAAAATCAATTTTTTTGACTATGCCAAAACTGCCAGTCCTTATGATTATCAAATCTTTATAGCCTTTTTTTATGAGTAAATCAGCCGGAAGATTGTTGTATACTCCTCCATCCAGATAACTTTTTCCATCAATTTTCTCTCTTTTAAAGACAGGTAAATAAGCACTTGCCATCAAATAATCCACAAGTTTCCCATAAGGTATGTCTTCAATATATAGTTCCATAGGCTTAAAATCACTTAAAGAAACAGTAACAATCGCAAAGTCTTTTCCTGAATTTCTTATCTTATTTTCGTCTATAACCTCTTTTAGCAAATTCTTAAGAGGAGTTATATCCAGTCCACCCTCCTCAATAATTCCCTTTAGCAACTGCGTAACTAAAAAAATATCCTCTCTTCTCCATCTTCCTTTTTTAAGCCTCTCAATTTCATCATCATTAGCCTTGATAACTTTAGAATAAGAAATATCATGCCACAGTTCATAAGCTTTTTCAAAATTACCTTGTGCAATAATAGCACCATTCAAAGCTCCAACAGAAGTCCCTGCTACCCCTCTTACCTCTATACCTTCTTCAGCCAAAGCTTTGTAAGCTCCTATCTGATATGCACCCCTTGCACCTCCACCCTCTAAAACAATTCCATACATCTTTCCCACCCCTATTTTACAACTCAATTTTTAGCATTAGCGGCATGATTTACTTTCCTATTAAAAAGTTGATTAATCAATGCAGCAGGTACAAATACAAAGATTCCAAAAATTATACCTAATTCATCCTTTAAATTACTGTTTTTATAAGGTTTTCCTTTTAGCCTGTTTACCAAAGCGCTAAAGGCATTTCCATGGGTATTCCCTACCATTATTGCTCTTATGGCTCTCATAATACTATATGTGTAATCTTCCCCATAAGTCTCTACAAGCTTTTTATATGCCTCTTCATCAAAATTTCCTGCTGTCTCTGCATAGTGTTCAGCAAAGAGTAAAGCAGCTAATTGATCATCAGGCACATCACCAAACTCGCCACTTAATAATTTTTTTACTTCCTCATTAGACATACCAGCTCTTAAAGCCTCTTTAGCATGAAAGTAACTACAGTAAGGACATCCATTTACTTGTGTTACTGCCAGCATAATTCTTTCCACAAAGTCTTTACTCAATTTCACTCTTTTTTTAGGTTTAGACTGTCCCTTGTTTATTAAAAAATCCTCAACAAATCTATAAAAAGTTTTCGTATCATAAAATCTGTTTTCTTTTTCCATAGCTATTTAACCTCCAATTTAATACCTACTATTTTAGTATGTTTTAATTATATCACATCTTTAAAAAATATATAAAAACTTAAAGGATAGCACTTGCTATCCCTTTAAATTTTCTTTAAAGAAATTAATAGACTCTTCTATAGCCTTTTTCTCCCATTCTAACTTATTGAAAGTGTGATCTGCACCTTCAATGGTAATTCGCTTTGCATTGCCTCTATACACTTCTTCAAGTATTTTATCTGATACCTCATATTTTACCGCTGCATCTTCTGTGCCATGAACTATCAAAACCGGTTTATCATACCCTTTGGAAAATTCAAATATATTTAGTTTTATCAAGTCGTCTATAAATTCTTTACTCAAAGCTAAGCCGCCGATGTCAATTATCCCCTCTCTTTCAAGCATTCCTAGCATTTTTTCGTCAGCACTTTTACTTTGCTCCAAAATCAATTCCGGCATGTTAAAAGCAGGTGCCCAAAGAGCCAAAGCCTTTATTTCCTCCTTTAACTCACTTGCGATGACTCCGGCCACTGCTCCTCCCATACTAAGCCCTAAAATACCTATATTCTCTACATCCGTCACAGGTTCATTTTTTATAAATTTTATTATTTGCCTTGCATCTTCTAGCTCTCCGCTAAAAGTCATTTCGCTAAAATCTCCATCGCTTTCTCCAGATCCGTAAAAATCAAATCTCACACTGGCTATACCTACTTTTTCCAACTGACGTGAAAGCTTTACAAAAATAAAGTGAGGCTCCATTTTATTGCCAGTAAAACCGTGGAAAATAGCCACCATAGGGACTTTTCCGTGAATACCGTGAGGTAGGTGCATCATACCTCTTAATGTTTTTCCGTTATAAGTAAATTCAACATGTTTTTGCATAATTTCACCCCTCTTTATTTTCTAATATTTAGTATACCACACCTTTGAAATAATTACCATATAATTATACACCGTTATTTGGAACTTCCATGCTTTTTTTAATCTTTTTTGATCAACTTTTCAATAATATCGCTTAACTTGGAGTATGGTTTTAATTTTTTTATAAAAATTGCATTAGCCATAAAATTTAACTGTCACCCCCTCATTCTTACTTTCTCTCCATTAACACTGCCGTCTCAACATGATACGTATAAGGAAACATGTCTACACATTTTACTTTATCTACTTTATATCCTCCTTCACTAAAAATTCTTAAATCTCTTGCAAGAGATTCAGGATTACAAGAAACATAAACTACTTTTTGAGGGTTGAATTTTATAATATCTTCAAGAGCTTTTGGATTGATTCCAGACCTTGGAGGGTCCACAATCACCACATCAGGCATTTCTTTAATTTCTTTGAGTTTCTTTGAGACATCACCGGCAATGAAAGTGCAATTTTTAAGTCCATTGAGTTCTGCGTTTTCCCTCGCCGACATAACTGCTTCTTCCACAAGTTCTATCCCAATCACCTTTTTAGCCATTGGAGCCATAATTATACCTATGGTCCCTGTACCGGAGTACAAATCAAAAACTATTTTGTCAGATACATCTCCTGCAAATTCCCTCACCGTCTCATAAAGTTTTTCTGCCCCGTATGAATTGGTCTGAAAAAAAGAAAATGCACTTATTTTAAATTTTAAATCCAAAATCTCTTCTATTAGATAATCTCTTCCATATAGCACTTCCAATCTTTCGCATACTACAGCATCTGACCAGGAATCGTTTTGAGTATGTAGTACACCCACAAGACGACTTCCAAAATTCGCATTTTTATATATCTCGATAAGCTCTGTAAAGTCATGTTTCAACTGTGTTGTTGTCACAATATTCAACAAAATTTCCCTTGATTTTGAAGCTTTCCGAACCACCAAATGTCTCAAAAAACCTTCATGATTCTTTTTGTCATAAAAAGGCAATCTCTTATTTATCGCATAATCAAAAGTGAGAGTTAAAGCTTTAATAAAGTCATCATCAACAATATTACATTTATCCGTCATGATTACCTCATAAAATCGACCTTTCCTATGAAGTCCTAACACCCCATTGCCTTCTTTATCTTTTCCAAAAGTGTATTCCATTTTATTCCTATAACCATGCTCTTTAGGACTTTTCACAATACTTAAAAATTCATAATCTCTTATTCCTTCTTTTTCAAAAAGCTTTTTCACAATATCTTCTTTTATCTTAAGTTGATCTTGATAGCTAACATTTTGATAAGTACAGCCGCCACAGTCCCCAAAGTGAGGGCAATGGCTTTGCTTTTCCAAAGGAGAATTCTCTATTACTTCCACTATTTCGCCTTCTACCATATCCTTTTTTACTTTTTTAACTTTTGCCTTTATTTTTTGCCCCAAAAGTGCTCCTTTTATTTTTACTTTTTTCCCCTCAAAATAGCCTATCCCAAATCCACCAAATTCCATGTCTTTTATCTCAACTGTTATAACATCATTTCTTCTCACTGTCATTCCTCCTTTGCTATTTAGATTATACCTTATTTTGCTTAATAATTCTAATATTACTTATTAAAATGTTTTCATCAAAAAATAAAATAACCTTTACATAATTTTAATAACGTTGTATACTAATACTGGGTGAGAGAGTGAAAGAGTGAGAAAGGATGAAGAATTAAAGTGTTTATAAACAACTTAACAGTTGCAAAAGGAGCCATAGTATTGTCTCTTTCCTCAAATAGAGAGGAAGAAGAAGAAATCAAAAAACTTCTCATAGAAAAAGGTTACAAATGCGCCGTAACAGAGCTGGGAGGTAAAAGCAGCGAATTCAATGAAAAAATAGTCTCTGCAGTGGTAGGAGCAGCTTTAAACAATAATGTAATTGAAAAAAATCCAACTTCTATGCACGCCCTCTTACATGCTACAATTGAAGCTGTAAAATCCTTATCCTTGACTTTGCCCTTAGATGTAAGCCTTATGATGAAAATTGCAGTTGTAGTAGATAACACATGGATTGCAGTTTCAATGTTTGGAAAATCAGCCCTACATCCTCTCACAAATCATGAAAGGTTGGGTTTTGGAATAATGCACTTATAAAAATGTACATTTGTGATAGAGGGAAAGAGTCATAAGAATATATGGCTCTTTTATTTTTTCAGGAGGTGAAATAATGGTACCAGATACAGTTTTAGGAGCTATTTATTTGTCAATCATAGACATGGTTTTGTTGTCAATGCTTCTGTTATTAATTGGTGCTATATTATCAAAGATATTCCCGTTATTCAGTAAAATCGAAAAATTTATTAACAAAAAATAAGGAGTGACACAAATGGATATTCTCTTAAAGCTTTTTAAGGATATGATACAAACTACTGGGCTTGTTCATTTAACTTTGGGCAATATCTTTTTAATCTTTGTGGGAATATTTCTCATATATTTAGCTATTGTAAAAAAATATGAGCCATTTTTACTTCTCCCAATAGGTTTTGGCAGTATTGTAGTAAACATACCAGCTACTGATTTATTACAACCTGAAGGTCTCATACACTTTTTTTACTTAGGTGTTGAAAATGTTATCTATCCTCCCCTTATCTTTCTCGGCGTAGGTGCCATGACGGACTTTGGGCCTATGATTGCGAATCCTAGTTTAATGATTTTAGGTGCTTTTGCCCATATAGGAATATTTATAGCGTTAATAGGAGCTAAGCTTTTAGGTTTTAGTATATTTGAAGCAGGGGCAATAGGAATAATTGGCGGGGCAGACGGTCCAATGGCAATTTATGTAACTCAAAAATTAGCTCCCAACCTTATGGCTCAAATTTCTGTCGCTGCGTATTCTTATATGGCGTTAATGCCTTTAATACAACCTCCTATCATGAGATTACTTACTACAAAACAGGAAAGGCAAATAATGATGAAACAGATGAGACCCGTTTCAAAAACAGAAAAAATCGCTTTTCCTATTGTAATAACTATTTTAATAGATTTACTACTTCCTCCAATTGCTCCTCTTATAACAATGTTAATGTTAGGAAATCTTCTAAAAGAATCGGGAGTTGTAGATAGGCTTGCAAAAACAGCCAGTGGAGAATTTATGAATGTAATTACGATATTATTAGGAGTCTCTATAGGCTCCACCATGAAAGCAGACACTTTTTTGACCATTAAGACATTAGAGATAGTCACCTTAGGACTTATCGCTTTTATGACAGGAACAGCTGGAGGTGTACTGGGAGCAAAATTTTTAAATAAACTTTCCGGTGGAAAAATAAATCCACTTGTTGGCTCTGCAGGTATAGCTTCTGTTCCAATAGCTGCGAGAGTATCCCACTCCGTAGCCATAAAAGAAAATCCTTACAACTTTTTAATAATGCACGCGATGGGACCGAATCTCGCAGGAGTTTTTGGAACGGCAATAGCAGGTGGAATAATGCTTGTACTATTAGGAGTTCATTAAAGCAGCCAAAATGGCTGCTTTTTTTACTGTATCACAAACATATATACAAGAATATTATATTAGTAAAACTACAGATTTGGAGGTTTAAAAAATGTACGACTATAATCCTTATGTACAAGATTATGCTTTTCCTTCTCTAAAGCTTGCACAGGCTTATGTGCCTTTACAGAAGTATGTATCTCTTTATCCTCCGGAAGAAGCCATTAAAAAAGGCACTGTCTTTCCTGAACTTGATATGCCTTATGTAGGCGAAAAAATGAGGTGATAAAATGGATAGCAATCAAATATCTATGCTTAAGAAAATCATGGAAATAGAGTTTACCTGCATAGATTTGAATCTATATTTAGACACTCATCCCGAGGACCAAAAAGCTCTTCAAGACTACAACTATTATTCTAATCAATTGTCTATACTAAAACAGCAATATGAACAATTTTACGGACCCTTGATAGTTTTTGGTCATTCACAAAGTCAATATCCTTGGAAATGGGTAGACGACCCTTGGCCTTGGGAAATAGAATATTGAGGAGGACTTTGATATGTGGGTTTATGAAAAGAAACTACAATATCCTGCTAAAGTCTGCAAACCAGATGTAAAAATGGCAAAATACCTCATTGCCCAATATGGAGGCCCTGATGGAGAATTGGCAGCCGCCTTAAGATATCAAACCCAGCGATTCGTTATGCCTACGGGAAAAGCAAAAGCAGTTTTGACAGACATTGCTACAGAAGAATTAGCACACCTTGAAATAATAGCAACTCTTGTTTTCAAACTTTTAAAAGGAGTACCCGTAGAAATATTAAAGAGAGAAGGATTGGGAGAATATTACACGGAGCACGACAGAGGCTTGTTCTACGCAGATACAACTGGAATGCTGTGGACCGCCGCCTATATCCAGGCAAAAGGAGATGCAATCGCTGATTTACACGAAGATATGGCAGCCGAAGAAAAAGCAAGAACAACTTATGAACATTTAATAAATCTCACAGATGACCCTTGTGTAAAAGATACTCTAAGGTTTTTGAGAGAGAGAGAGATTGTACACTTTCAAAGATTTGGAGAGACTTTAGTTCAGGTAAGAGAATATATGGAAAGTAAAAAATTCTTTTAAAAAAGTAGATGTATGTCTATTGGCATACATCTACCCATTTTCCTTCTACTATTTTATCAAGGTCCTTAACTTTTATGGTAACAGCAGCGTTTACGTCGCCAGCAGCAGGATATACTACCTCATAATTTTTTAAAGACACATCATAATATACTTTAACCGGATTTTTCAACCCATAAGGACAAACACCCCCAACAGGATGCCCTGTAACTTCTAACACTTCTTCTGGAGATGCCATTTTTGCTTTTGTCTTAAAAGTCTCTTTAAATTTTCTATTGTCTATTTTTTTATCTCCTGCTGTTATAACCATAATATATTCATCCTTTAATCTAAAAAGCATAGACTTTGCTATTTCTCCAGGAGTTACACCTATAGACTCTGCTGCTTTTTCCACAGTGCTTGTATCTTCAAAAATTTTTATTTTAATATCATATCCCTTCTCTTTAAAAAACTCTTTCACCGCTTCTACTGACACTTCAACACCACCTTTAAATACCACAAGTTTTACATAAAAGAGCATTTTTTAAGAAAAATTTATCAGCAATTTTAACTGCATCCTGAGCTGTTTTCCCGTAATAATCTGCGCCAATCTTATAGGCATATTCCTCAGTCAAAACAGCACCACCGACCATTATTTTTACATCAGTATTTGCTTTAAGCAGTTTGATAATTTTTTCCATGTTAAATAAAGTAGTTGTCATTAAAGCACTTAAACCTACTAATGGTGCCCCACTCCGTCTTATTTCTTCTAATATCACTTCTCCTTTGACATCCTTTCCTAAGTCAATTACATCATATCCATAGTTTTCAAGCAAAACTTTTACTATATTTTTTCCTATGTCGTGGACATCACCTTCAACAGTTGCAAGTATTATTTTGCCTTTAGATACTGAACCTTTTGGAAGTTTTTCCTTTATTATCCTAAAAGCATTTTGCACCACTTCTGCAGAGCTTAAAAGTTGTGGCAAAAAATATATGCCTTTTTCATATCTATCTCCCACTTCTTTTAAGGCAGGAATTATTATGTTATCAACTATAGAAAGAGGTTGAACTTCTTCCTCTAAAATGTTTTTTACTATATCTTCTACTCCTGATTTTTTACCTTCTAAAATTTGTATATAGAACTTTGACTTTAAATCTTCTTCCTGAATTTTTGGCTGTTCTTTTTCTTTGACCTCCTCTTTTTGCTTTTTCCCATATATATTCAGATAATTCACACTGCCTTTATCTTTATTTAGTAAAACCATTGAAGCCCTCAAAGTGTCCATCATGGCTTCATCGCAGGGATTTATAATAGCAGTAGTAAGCCCATAAGAGGCTGCCATTGCCAAAAAAGTAGAGTTTATCAGCCTTCTTTCAGGCAAACCAAAGGAAACATTACTAAGTCCGACAACAGTATTTACTCCTAACTCTTCTTTAGCCAGTTTTATCGCTTCTAAAGTCTCAATTGCAGCCTCCTGCTCAGAAGAAACCGTCAGCACAATACAATCTATCAATATGTCCTCTTTGGGTATGCCATACTCTTCCGCTTTTCTTATAATTTTTTTCGCATTTTCAATTCTTTCATGCCTATCTTTGGGAAGCCCTTTATCTCCTACAGTAAGTCCTACAACACAAGCTCCGTATTTTTTGACAATAGGAAGCACTTCTTTTAAACTTTCCTCTTTTGCACTTACGGAGTTGATTATGGGTCTACCTCTTAAAATTCTTATAGCTTTTTCTACAGCTTTAATATTAGTGCTATCTATTTGAAGAGGAAGGTCTACCACATTTTGTATTTCAGAAACTACCTTGGGAAGTAATTGCTCCTCATCTATTCCTGGTACCCCTACATTTACATCTAATATTTCTGCTCCACATTTTTGCTGTTTTATACCTTCTTCTATTGCTAAACCTACATCCCCGGCCAAAAAAGCTTCACTCAACCTCTTCTTCCCAGTCGGATTTATACGCTCCCCTATAACCCTTAAAGGATAATCGTTACCTATGAAAACTGTTTTTGTATTAGAAGATAGAGCTGTAAATTTGTTTACTTTGACTTTTGGCTTTAAATCTTTTACAGCCTCTTTAACAAGTTTTATATATTGTGGAGTAGTACCGCAGCACCCCCCAACTATAGAAGCACCTTTTTCAACAAGAGAAGGAAAGAAACTAGCAAATTCTTCTGGTTTTAAGTCATAAACTGTTTTGCCGTCTCTAATCACAGGCATACCTGCATTAGGTTGTGCAATAATAGGTATGCGAGAAACTTGAGACATTTTTTCCACTACACTTACCATTTTATCGGGACCTGTCGAGCAGTTAACGCCAATGGCATCTAATCCTAACCCTTGTAAACTAACTACTACAGTTATAGGGTCTGACCCCATGAGAGTCCTTCCATCTTCTTGAAAAGTCATTGTACATATAACTTTCATGTTTGAATTCTCTTTAGCAGCAAGAATGGCAGCTTTTGCCTCCAGCATATCTGACATTGTTTCAATTAAAACAATATCTGCTCCTGCACTTTCTGCAGCTATAACTACTTCTTTAAAAACATCATAAGCCTCATCAAAAGTCATGTCTCCATAGGGGGTCAAAAGCTCGCCAATAGGTCCTATAGAAAGTGCAACGGGTTTATCTTTTGCAGCTTCTTTAGCTATTTTGACTGCTTGAGTGACAATATTGAAAACCTCATTTTCTAGTCCATATTTTGCTAATTTTATCCTATTAGCCCCAAATGTATTTGTTTCAATTACATCCGCTCCTGCTTCTATATAGGACCTGTGGATATCAAATACTACTTCTGGATGAGTTATATTCATATATTCGGGACACTCTCCCGTTTTTAAACCCCTCTCTTGAAGTTGTGTTCCCATTGCTCCATCAAAAACAATCACTCTATTTGAAAGTTCTTTAAAAATGTCTAACATTTTTTACCTCCATTTAATTCATTTGTACTTTATTTTCTTTAAAATCACAGACCAAATCATCAACTCTTGAAATTATTTCCAACACAGCATCTGTACTTCCTAAAGGCATAATGTGAATTCCCCCAACTTCACTGCGTATCCGTTTTATAAACTCTACAGCTATGTTTATTCCTTCTTCTCTTCCTCCATCCTTTAGCCTTTCTAAAACTTTTTCTGGAATATCTATACCTGGCACTTTTTCATTTAAATTGACTGCCATCTTAAAGCTTTTAAGAGGCAATATGCCTACCAAAAGTGTTACATTGAAATTTTTAATCTTTTCAATAAACTTAAATAAAATATCTTCATCATAAACTGGTTGTGTTTGAATAAACTCTGCCCCTGCTTCTATCTTAACTTTAAGCTTTTCTATGGCCTCTTCTCTTAAATCACTTGGATTTGCAGTAGTACCTGCACAAAATTCTGTTGGTGAATCTAATTTATTGCCATTGTAATCATAACCTCTATTAAAGGCACTGATAATCTTTAAAAGCCCAATAGAATCTACATCGTATACCCCCTTGGCTTGAGGAGTATCACCATGGGAGGGGTCGTCTCCTGTCAAAGCTAATATATTTCTTACCCCTAATGCATAAGCTCCAAGGAGTTCAGACTGAAGCCCAATTAAATTTCTGTCTCTACAGGTCAAATGAAAAATAGTTTCAATGTTTAAATGATCTTGCAAGAGATGAGCTACTGCTATGGGACTCATTCGCATATTCGCCATAGGAGAATCCGTTATATTTAAGGCATCTACAATGCCTTTTAATTTTCTCGCCTCTTCAATAGTTTTCGTTATATCTACCCCTTTTGGCGTAGAAATTTCTGCTGTCACAACAAACTTCCTTTTCTTAAGTTTAGTACACAAATTTTCATTTTTCAACATCTACATCGCCTCCATTTTTAAAAATAAAAAAGTCTCTTCGCCAAAAGAAGAGACACCAAAACTCTCTCATCTTTCAGCGAAACGCTGCTGGAATTGGCACCAAGACGCATATAAAATGCCGGTTGCCGGGTTTCATCGGGCCAGTCCCTCCACCACTCTCGATAAGAGATTTTAAAGTATTAAATTGTTAAACTATTTAAGCTATATGATACTATGGATTAACTCCTATGTCAATAGAAATTTTTTTGTCCCTTTCTAAAGACTTTGCAGGCTTTTTACTTTTTTAAAATAAATCTGTAAATTTTTTATGTTATTTGCTATACTATAATTGTAAAGAATACAAATTTTCGAAAAAGGAATGTTTTGCATATTCTCATCTCTTATTTTTGATATCCTTTCTATTGGATCAATTATACTTTACGGTTTAATCTGGTGGAAAATTTTTGATAAAACTGGTTATGGAGGAGCATATGGTCTTTTGATGTTTATACCTATTGTGAATTTTATAATGCTTTTAGTATTAGCATTCACTGAGTGGCCCGTACATAGATATAAAAATTATTGAGCAATAACACTGTTTTTATTTTTAATACTTGTGCAACCACTTGCATAATGATTTTTTTAATATTATAATATACTTAACACTTGGAAAATGAGGAGGTTTAATATGAGTAATGAAAAATTGCCAAGAGTAGCCTATTTCTGCATGGAATACGGCTTACAGTCAGATTTCAAACTATACGCAGGTGGTCTTGGCATTTTAGCAGGAGACCATCTAAAAGCTGCAAAAGAATTAGGTATGCCTTTAGTAGGAATAGGTATACTGTGGAAACAAGGCTACACAGAACAACATATTGGAGAAGATGGTTATCCCTATGATGCCTATCGCAATTACACACGCAAGTACGACTTTTTAAAGGATACAGGAGTAAAGGTAAAAGTAAAAATAAGAAACAAAGATGTATACTGCAAAGTATGGTTGGTAGACAGCTTTGACAATGCACCTTTGTATTTGCTTGACACAGATATACCAGAAAATGGAGATAGATGGATAACAGGTCAACTTTATGGATGGTTTGGTGAAGAAAGAGTCGCACAAGAAATAGTGTTAGGCATTGGTGGAGTAAGAGCTTTAAGAACTTTGGGAATTGATGTTGATGTTTATCATTTTAACGAAGGGCATGCAGTATTAGCAGCCATTGAGCTTATAAGAGAGAAAATGGAAAATCAAAATATGAGTTTTGAAGAGGCGTGGAAAGCTACAAGAGAAGAAGTAGTATTTACAACCCATACCCCTGTTAAAGAAGGAAACGAATCTCACGATTTAGAACTTCTCATGTACATGGGTGCAAACAATGGTCTTTCAATTGAGCAAATGGCTCAAATCGGTGGTGTTCCTTTTAATATGACAGTCGCAGGTTTGAGACTTTCTCGCATTGCAAACGGTGTCTCAAAACTTCACGGGCAAACTGCAAACAAAATGTGGCAACATGTTGACAACAAAGCACCTATAATCTCCATAACCAATGGTATTGACAGAAACACTTGGGTAGATAAAAGGATAATAGAAGCCTACAACAAAGGTGAAGGACTTTTAGAAACTCATAATATTTTAAAACAAGAATTAATTGATTTTGTATATCAAAGGACAGGAGTTAAATTAGACGTTGACAAGCTTTTGATAGGTTTTTCAAGGAGAGCTGCTCCTTACAAAAGAAGCGACCTTATATTTACCAATGACGAAGTTATAGGTGATTATTTAAGGTCTAAAAAAATTCAAATGGTGTTTTCAGGAAAAGGTCATCCATTAGATGACGTGGGTAAAAAAATTGTCGCAAAATTAATAGAGATGACAAAGAAATATCCTGAAAGCGTAGTATTCCTAGAAGATTACGACATGACAATAGGAAAAATGCTTACTCGAGGCGCTGATGTGTGGTTAAACAATCCAAGAAGACCATTAGAGGCCAGTGGTACCTCCGGCATGAAAGCCGCCATGAACGGAGTGCTAAATTTAAGTATTTTAGATGGATGGTGGCCAGAAGCTTGTATAGACGGAGTAAATGGCTGGCAATTTGGAGATGGTTTTGAGTCTGACAACATAGAAGAATTAGACAAACACGACCTTGAAGCACTCTATGACGTCCTTTTAAATAAAGTAGTTCCAACCTACTACAACGATAAAGCGAAATGGGAAAACATGATGAGAGAAAGCATAAGAACAACTTATGATGCTTTTTCAGCAAATAGAATGTTAAAAGAATACTACGATTTAATGTACACAAAAAAATAAGTCAACCCCCTCGCTAAGTTTAGTTGCTGTTTTGTCACGAGTCGCAATCCCTTGCAAAAGGCTAATCCTTCTAAAAGACTCTTGTCACAAGTTAAGCCGGGAAAACCCT
>NZ_AVAF01000115.1 GCF_000445185.1 Thermoanaerobacter sp. A7A | reverse complement strand
CGGAGCCTGAAGGTCGAGCTTTAGTTTTGTCGCTTTGGAATATCGGAACGACGACTGCAAATATCTCCTTTGAATATTTTTTTACTTTGTCAACAAACTGAGCCGGGAAAACCCCGGCTTTTAGTTTATCCTCTTAATCTTTTTTCTAACAATTCTTTTTCTTTTTCATATCCTGGTTTTCCTAAAAGTGCAAACATATTTTTCTTGTAAGCCTCTACTCCTGGCTGGTCAAATGGATTGACCCCATTTATATATCCACTTATGCCACAAGCCATTTCAAAGAAGTAGACCAGATTGCCAAAATAGTAAGCTGATATTTCAGGGATATTTACTACAAGGTTAGGAACATTCCCATCTGTATGAGCCAATAATGTACCTTCAAAAGCCTTTTTATTGACAAAATCTATAGTTTTTCCTGCTAAAAAGTTAAGCCCATCTATATTGCCCTTGTCTTCATTTATAACTATATCTTTAACAGGTTTTTCAACATTTAAAACTGTTTCAAAAATATTTCTGCTTCCCTCTTGTATAAACTGCCCCATTGAGTGTAAATCTGTCGTAAAATCTACTGAAGCAGGATAAATTCCCTTATTGTCTTTACCTTCACTTTCTCCAAAAAGCTGTTTCCACCATTCAGAAAAATAGTGAAGCTTTGGCTCATAATTTACAAGTATTTCTATAGCTTTGCCTTTTCTGTACAAAATATTTCTCAAAATTGCATACTGCATGCTTATATTTTCATTAAGGTCATTTTTGGTATAAACCATGGAAGCATCGTAAGCACCCTGCATCATCTCGTCTATACTAATGCCTGCCACTGCTATTGGCAAAAGGCCTACTGCTGTCAAAACTGAGTATCTTCCTCCAACATCATCAGGAATTACAAATGTTTCATATCCTTCTTCATCGGCCAGTTTTTTAAGCGCTCCTTTTTCTCTATCTGTTGTAACGTATATTCTTGATTTAGCCCCTTCTTTTCCGTATTTTTTCTCAAGGAAATCTCTAAAAACCCTAAAAGCTATCGCAGGCTCTGTGGTAGTGCCAGATTTAGATATTACATTTATAGAAACATCTTTGCCTTCTATAAGTTCAAGTAAATCGCTTAAATACGTAGAGCTTATGCTGTTTCCAGCAAAATAAATCTCCGGCGTATTCCTCTTACCTTTTGGCAATAAATTATAGAAGGAATGAGAAAGCATTTCAATTGCCGCTCTTGCCCCTAAATAAGACCCACCTATACCTATAACTACAAGCACATCAGAATCTGATTGAATCTTCTGTGCTGCTTTTTTAATGCGTTCAAACTCTGCTTTATCATAATCTTTGGGAAGACTTACCCATCCTAAAAAGTCATTCCCTTGAGCATTTTTATTAAGCACCATATCAAGAGATAACTTTGCATGCTTTTCCATATATTCAATTTCTTTTTGACTTACAAATTGTAGAGCTTTTGAATAATCAAAACCTATCAATTTCTTCATATGTAAACCTCCATTCCTTATTTACATACTCATATTTTATATCATAAATCTATCTTATTCAAGTTTTTCAAAAGTATGTATAAGTTTACTTAGCTTTATTTTTATACAGTAATAAATTTTTGTCAATCTTTTTGGAATTTTTACTTTATGGGATATAATATAAAGAGGAGGTGCAAAAGTTATGAAGGCATTAGAGGCTTTAAAAAAGAGAAGAAGTATAAGGAAATACATAGATAAACCTATTCCAAAAGAAATATTAGAAGACATAATAGACTGCGCAAGGCTTGCTCCCAGTGGAAATAACGCACAGCCTTGGCATTTCGTCGTTATAACAGACAAAGAAAGACTTAAATTCATAGCAGAAAAAGCTACATATGGGAAATTTATTAAAGATGCAGGAGCTTGTATCATCGTCTACTGCGATAAAAATAACAGACATCACCTGGAAGATGGTTCAGCAGCAACAGAAAATATATTACTCGCAGCTACTGCCTACGGCATAGGTTCCTGTTGGGTAGCTGGGTATAACAGAACCTATGAAAAAGAAATAAACGAATACCTCAACATTCCTGACAACTTAAGAATGATTTCTATTATATCATTAGGATATCCCGCAGAAGAGCCACAACCAAAATATAAAAAAGCTTTATCTGAAGTTTTACATTGGGAAAAATTTTAAATGAAAGAGGGTTATAATATGTCAAAAGTAGTGGAGAGATTTTTAAAATATGTAAAATATCATACAACATCGGATGAAAACTCAACAACTTATCCCAGCACTGAGGGACAAGTAATATTTGCAAAAGAATTAGCAAATGAGCTTGAAGAAATAGGCCTTAAAGAGGTGAATGTAGATGAAAACGGTTATGTTACGGCTTTACTTCCTTCAAATACTGACAAAGAACTTCCTACAATAGGATTTATAGCTCATATGGACACAAGTCCTGACATGTGCGGCAAAGACGTAAAGCCTCAGATAATAGAAAATTATGATGGCAAAGATATAATCTTAAACAAAGAAAAAAACATAGTATTATCTCCTACTGAATTTCCAGAGCTTAAAAATTACATAGGAAAAACTTTAATCACCACAGACGGAACAACTCTTTTGGGAGCTGATGATAAAGCAGGAATTGCAGAAATAATAACAGCTATGGAATATTTAATAAATCATCCTGAAATAAAGCATGGCAATATAAAAGTAGCCTTCACACCTGATGAAGAAATTGGTAGGGGTGTAGACAAATTTGATGTAAAAAAATTTAATTGTGATTTTGCTTATACTGTAGATGGCGGTGGAATTGGAGAAATAGAATACGAAAATTTCAATGCTGCCAGTGCTAAAATCAAAATTAATGGCAGAAATGTGCATACTGGAACAGCAAAAGGCAAGATGAAAAACTCCATTTTGATTGGAATAGAACTCCAAAATATGTTACCTGAACATGAAATTCCTGCCCATACTGAAGGATATGAAGGTTTTTATCATTTGAACAATTTTGAAGGCAATGTAGAACAAACTAAAATGTATTATATTATCAGAGATTTTAATAAGCAAACTTTTTTAGATAAAAAAGAATACCTAAAAAGCATTGTAGAAACATTAAATAAAAAATATGGTGAAGGCACACTAGAGCTTGAACTTAAAGACCAGTATTACAATATGAGAGAAATAATTGAAAAGCATATGCACATAGTCGATACAGCATTAGAAGCAATGAAATTAGTAGGAGTGGAACCTAAAATAGTGCCTATAAGAGGAGGCACTGATGGAGCAAGATTAAGCTATATGGGGCTTCCAACACCTAATTTATTCACAGGAGGGCATAATTTTCACGGTAAATATGAATTTATACCGACATATGCAATGGAAAAAGCAGTCGAAGTTATAATAAAAATAATTGAGCTTTATGCACAAAAATAAGGGATGGTCAAAAACTATCCCTTTAATAATACAACCACTAAAACAAAAAAGTTTTTCACATACACATATTTTTCATTTATCAAAAATTGAAGTTTGGCTAATAGCGCAAGATTTAATTTCCCTTTTTTTTATTACATCATCTTTTGCCAATTTGCTACACAACAATGGAGAATTCACATTATATTGCTTTACATTTTCTTTTATAGAACTTATATTGCTGTTTGCATAGCAATAAATACAACCATGCAAACAAGTATCATAAGCACCAACATCGACGCTTTCAGCGCAACCACAAAGCTTCCTCTGATTTTTATCTTTTCCTACATTAAGCTTTTTCCCCGAAAGTTCCGCTATTAAATCCGGGTCTATACATCTTGCATGCTCTACACCATAGGAAGATAAATCCAATTCTTCAGCACAAATCTCAAGTTTAATTGAGTGCTCTTTCGCTATTTCATAAAATCTATGTGCAATTTCTAACTTCTGTTCTTTATTTATCTCATAAGCACCTATCTTTTCTAAATTCTTACGCACTTTAGGATAAAAGGTCACAAAACTAATGATACATTTTGAAGTGTAGCCGTAAAGTTTAGACAGTATCTCTTCAAAATTTTTCACATGGTAATCTATATCAAACCCTTGAGTTAAAATAATAGGGTCATATCTTAAAATAACACGCTTTTTCCCTATTTCTTTGGCTAACCTTTTAAAAACTTCAATTGCATGAGACTTTTTCGGCACATTTTTTTCTATTTTTTTATCATAAGGATTTAAAGTAAATTGAAAATAATATGTATAGTCCTCTATTAAATGCAATTTTGGTATCATTTTTTCTGGATTTTTTGTCCAAAACACAATGCCATCTACTGCATCTTTCTTTAAAGAAACTTTACTGACTTGATGAAAATTAAAAGGATTCCTCACCAAAACATAGCCTTCCTCAATTCTTTTAAAAAACCAATCGCTGTAAAAAGCCGGAATATCCGTTCTCCTGCTCGCACTTATTATCATTCAAATTTCTCCTTTCAAAAAAAGAGAAATTGACATGTTCATTTTTACTTTAACATCAATGACAATTCATGTCAATTTCTCCGCTTTTGAATTAACTTTCTTTGTTAAGTTTGTACTCTATTGAATCAACAAGGGCTCTCCAACTGGCCTCAATAATATCTGTAGAAACCCCAATTGTGCTCCATGAATCTTTTCCGTCTGTCGACTCTATTATAACTCTAACTTTAGCAGCAGTTGCAGAATTAGAATCCAAAACCCTCACTTTATAATCTGTCAACCTCATTTCTTTTATCTGTGGGTAAAATCTCTCCAGTACTCTTCTTACAGCATTATCAAGAGCATGTACTGGCCCATCTCCCTCAGCTGCAGCTATCTCCTCTATACTATCGACTTCCACTTTTATAAGTGCTGAAGAATTAACACTATTTACAGAAGGCTCATTTACAATAACTTTGAACTCTTTTAAATTAAATGCTGGTTTATATTTTCCAAGAACCTTTCTTATCAAAAGTTCTAAAGAACCTCCTGCATTTTCATATTGATACCCTAAATACTCCATTTCTTTTAATTTATCTAAAATTAACTTTGTTTCAGGAGAATCCTTTGTAATAGTTGGATCTATTTCATTTATGGCATTTAGCACTGTTCCTCTGCCTGCAACTTCAGAAATCAAAAAGGTCCTACTATTTCCCACTAAAGAAGGGTCAATCAGTTCATAAGAATAAGTATTTTTATTTACAGCATCAGCATGCATCCCCGCTTTGTGGGAAAAAGCATTTTTCCCCACATAAGGCGCCCTTTCATCGTGAGTGACATTTGCAATTTCACTTACAAATCTGGCTAAATGAGTCAATTGTTTTAGATTTTCATCAGGCACACATTTATATCCCATAAGTAATTGCAAATTCGGTATCAAGGTACATAAATTCGCATTGCCACATCTTTCACCATAACCGTTTATTGTACCTTGTACTTGTATTGCCCCTGCTTGTACTGCCATTATAGAATCTGCGACAGCCATTCCGTTATCATTATGACAGTGTATTCCTACTTCTGTATTAAATTTATCCACAACAGTTTTTGTTATTTCATAAACCTCCATAGGAAAAGCTCCGCCTTTTGTATCACACAAGCATATACTGTCTGCGCCCGCCTCTAATGCTACTTCTAATGTCTTTAAAGCATACTCTGGATTTTGTTTGTAACCATCAAAAAAATGCTCTGCATCAAATATAACTGACTTACCTTTGTCTTTAAAAAACTTTACTGTATCATAAATCATTTTTAAGTTTTCTTCTAAAGTAGTTTTCAAAATTTCTGTAACTTGAAAGTCCCATGACTTGCCAAAAATAGTTACTACCTCTGTGTCAGCATTTAAAAGGGAAATCACATTAGCATCCTCTTCGGTAGTTGTATTCGCTCTTCTTGTGCTGCCAAAAGCGATTAATTTAGCATTTTTTAACTTAATATTTTTAACTCTTTCAAAAAATTCAATATCTTTAGGATTAGACCCAGGATTACCTGCCTCAATATATGTTACACCAAACTCATCAAGAACTTTAACTATCTTTAATTTGTCTTCCACAGTAAAAGATATACCTTGTCCTTGAACCCCATCTCTTAATGTTGTGTCGTATATCCGTATACTCTTCACAATGCATCCCCCTTTATACCTTTTTTATGTATAGTACATATTTTATCAAATTGAACTGATAAAGTGAAGAGGTAAATAAAAGTTTTTCATTAAAGGTTTCATTGGCTTAATTATGTCAATATCTATGTTATAATAACATTAGCAAATCAAATGAAAAGGAGGGCTTTCAATGGATGCACTAGACAAACTTAAAAATAGAAAAAGTTGCAGAAGTTTTCTAGAAAAGCCTAAAAGACTTTACATTAAAAAAATAAATAAATGATATTTAATTAATTTTACCATTTTAGCATAACAATACTCATTAATATAACTCCAATAACTATTGACATCGTTATAAAAACAGAAGCCAGTTTAGAATTTAATCCCCTTTCATTGGAATATACTACAGCCACCATTGGAGTTGGGAGTATAGAACCAATTGCAATAATTTTTACAATCAATTGGCTTGTATCAAATAAAAATGCCAATAATAAAAATAAAATGATACCAGGCAAAAATTTTACAAACATACCTATGCCCAAAGCTTTTAACTCATCTTTATTTAAGTTAAAATCTAAAAAGTAACCTATTGTAAATAAAGCAAGAAAACTGTTAGGTATAGAGAGCTGATAAATAAAATCTTTAACAATTCGTTCTAACTTAATATTTAAAAAATTCATCAAGAGAGACAATAAATATATATCAAGTGGAAAGAAAAAAATTATTTTTCTTATTACTTCTTTTAAATTAAAATTCTCCTTATCAGAGCCTAAAAATGCTACAGCATAAGCAAGTCCAAAAACAATAAAAGAATTGCCTATATCAAACATTGAAATAGTCATTACTCCTTTACTTCCATACACCTGCTGTATAAAAGGCAAAGCAAATAAACCAATATTATACCCACATATAGAAACTAATAAAGTCCATTTATCTTCATCATCCAATTTAACTTTTTTTACAATAAAATAACCTAATAAAAAAGTAAGTAAACCTAAAAGAATACTTATAATAGGCAAAATTAATAAATGCAAATTAATAGTATGCTCAGAAAAAACTATTAATATTGTAGCAGGTAGTGTAATATATAAAACTATTTTACTTAGTACATCTCCAGCGTTATCTGGTATGATTTTTAATCTTTTAAATAAATATCCCAATAAAATAATTCCAATGTTCAACAAAATCTTTTCTACTATAATAAAATGCTCCAATATAAGTCACCTCAATATTATTTTAGCATGATATGATATGTTGACAAATCATAGTTTGTATTTTAAAAAATGTTTTGAATTTTCTTTAGCATAGCATACCCGGAAGTCTTAATATTTATTTCAATCTGTCCTTTTGCATTATTACCTACAATTTTTATCCTGCTTTTACCTTTTTCAGTTTGTATAGTTTTTTCACCTTTTCCGCTTTGTTCAAAAACATTTATTACTTTATTTTCAGGTGTAATAAATACCAATTTGAATTTGCCTTTATCTACTTTTGAATCAAATTTAATCGTTACTGTCCCATTCCCCTCAGATTCTACTTCCCAAATAGTCTCCATTCCATAAAAACCACTGTATACTATTTTTAAGTTGTTATCTTTTATATCTCCTACCCTATTTAAAAATGTATAACTATCTCCTTCATTTATTATTTTAGCATTGTCATTGTATATTTCTTTTTGATAACTGCTAATATTGCCACATCCGCAAAAAATAAACATTACCAAAAACAAAAGTATGAATTGCTGTAAAAATTTATTCATCATGGAATTATACCTCCCATATTAATTTCTGATACATAAAGTAAACCACAGTATGTTTATTTATACTTAAAAATATTAATTTTTTCGATCTCTATACATTTGTCGCCATCAAACTCAAACTTTACAATCCACGGCATAACATGTTTGATTTCATTAAATTCATTATATCCAAATGATTTATCATAAAAATTGATAATAGTACTCAATATAGTACCATGAGTCCCTATTGCAATATTTTGGTTTTTATAATTCTCTAAAACTTTTTTCAGTGCTGCAATACCTCGTTGCTGTACCTCTGATAAACTTTCCCCATCTGATAATTTAAAATTAAAATCTTGCCATTGCTGTCTCGCAAAAGAATCAAAATCATCAATCCATTCACTATCAACCTTGCATTCTCTAAAATCCGGAACAGTAATTACTGGTAGGTTAACTTTATTAGCAAAATCTACCAAAGTATCCAACTGCTCGTTTATATGGACTTGATAAAATAATTTTAATATCTTTATCCATCAAATAAGCTGTGACAAGTTGTCTATCGATTAAGCCTTTATCCTGTAAGAGGTCTTAACTCATCATTGTGCTCTGTATAGTCTGATTCTGCATGACGAATAAAATAAATTGTTGTCAATTAACCCACCTCCACCATATTATTTCAACATTATTCCTTAACTCCTGTATTATGTTGATAAATTTTAACATAATCACCGTCACTTTGAAATATGGTTTCGTGATTAATTCCTCTTAGCATGATGTGGTAAATTCCCGTTTTGCTCTTTTCTCGTGCTTTCCTTGGCATTTACTACCTCCTATCGTAAATTATATATATATTATATCATATTGTTAAACAAGTCCCTGTTACAATATTTTTTTCATTTTCTTATTTTTCAGCCAGGCCCCTGTCTCCTTATCCTTAAGTATAAGTCTTCGTTACTGTAAATTTTCCCTTTTGTGCTATAATACTATTAGCAATTAAAAAGTGGAATTTTTGAAGAATACAATAGATAAATTTAAAAAGGAATTAATATAAAATAATGGTTGTATAAACTCCGCCAATTCCTCAACAAACAGGAGGTATTATATGGCAACTAAAAAAGAAATAAAAGAAATACTTAATTTAGCACTACCTGCAGTTGGAGAAATGCTACTATACATGGTAGTGTGGGTAGTAGATACGATGATGGTGGGACAATTTGGCGGTAAAGACAGTGTCAGCGCTGTAGGCCTTGCATCAGAAATTATATATACCTTCTCTAATATTTTTATAGCAATGGGAATCTCCATAGGAGTAACTTCTTATGTCGCCCGTAGTATTGGAGCGAAAGATTTTGAAGTTGCTAAAAAATACGCATCTCAAGGAATTTTTTTAGGATTTATTTTTGCTATTTTCATTTCTTTAATACTTTTTACCTTTGCAGGAAATTTTTTAATAATAGCTGGCGCTACTGGTAATGTGCTTGTCTTAGGAAGGATATTTATAAAAATTGCATCAATAGGTATTTTCTTTAATATGCTTATGAATATATTAAACGCAATTTTAAGAGCTCAAGGAAATACAAAAACGCCTATGATAGGAGCAAGTATAGTCATATTTATTAATATTTTATTGGACTGGATTTTGATATTTGGAAAATTCGGATTGCCTGCTTTAGGTGCAAAAGGGTCTGCAATTGCTACTACTATAGCACAAATTACTGGCTTTATATTTATAATGTTATATTACTTCAACCAAAAAATATTAAATATCGAGCTTCGTGATATAGTGGACTTTGACAGGCAAATAATTGTAGATATACTGAAACTTGCCTTCCCTGCTTCTCTTCAAGAAGCTGCCTTTGACATAAGTCGACTTATTTCAATATTCATGATAATGCACCTTGGGACAGTAGCTTTTGCAGCAAATCAAATTGCAACTACGATTGAATCTATATCTTTTATGCCAGGATGGGGTTTTGCAGTCGCTGCAACCACAATGGCAGGTCAAATGGTAGGAGCTAAAAAATATGACAGTGCAAAAAGGTATACAAATATTTCGGCATTATTTGCTGTAGCAATTATGGGTACAATGTCTATACTATTTCTGACAATACCCCATCTCTTTATAAGAGCTTTTATAAAAGATGCTGACGTAATAGCTGTCGGCATCCTTTGCCTTATGGTAGCCTCCATTGAACAGCCTTTTATGGCAGTTGGTATGGTTTATGGAGGAGGCCTTAAAGGAAGTGGAAATACAAAGACTCCCTTTATTATCTCTACAATATCCAGCTGGTTTATAAGACTTCCTCTTATGTACGTAGTCATTTACATCTTAAAATTAGGAGTTGTATATGTATGGTTTGTAACAGCTATCCAATGGGCTTTTGAAGGAACTACAATGTATTTATACTTTAGAAAAGAAATAAATAAATTGAAAGGTGCAGTAAAAGATTTTTAATACGCTTTACTGCACCTTTTTATCACTATTTAAGCATTATAAAATTAACTGGGAGGTAAGAAAATGATTGACGATGGCTTAATCCATGAAATCAAAAATAAATTCCCTTTTATTAAAAACCTAAAGGATAAAAATAAGTTAGACAATTTTATGAGAATCATCAAAATTATCAAGTTGAAAAATGGAGAAAAACTTTTAGAAGAAGGAGATTACTGTACCGACATAGTTTTTGTTATAAATGGAGTAGTAAGAGTATATAAACTTTCTCCTGAAGGAAAGGAAATAACTCTCTACAGACTTTACGATGGCGAAACCTGTGTCTTAAATGTAGCGTCTATTATGAGTAATACACCTTATCCTGCAACTGCTGAAGCTGAACAAGAAGTTTTAGTTGGTCTTATTCCAGTTTCATTTTATAATGATTTATTTTTTACAGAGCCATCATTCCAACAATTCATTTTTAATACTGTATCTACAAGGTTTCAAGAAGTTATATTGTTAATTGATGAAATTGTATTTAAAAATGTAAACTTAAGATTGGCTAAATTTATATTAAAAAAATCAGCTGAAAATGGGCAAAAAGGAAGCTTGGAAATTACCCATGAAAAAATCGCCGCAGAATTGGGTACCGCAAGAGAAGTAATCAGTAGAATACTTAAAGACTTCGAAAAAGAAAATATTGTTACACTTTTACGAGGAAAAATTATCATAAAAAATGAAGAAAAATTAAAAAGAATTGCAGAAATGTGACTTTGTCACTGAATTAAATTTTATAGTCTTGTATAATAGATATCAAGATAGGAAAAATAAATCGAGGAGGTTATAAAAATGAAAAATATTGGAAAAATTGATAAAATAATCAGATATATAATAGGAATAGCTTTGTTGAGTCTGTTGTTTTTAGTTCATAGTAACCTAAGATTTTTGGGATTAATAGGACTTGTACCAATATTAACAGCTGCTTTTGGTTTCTGCCCATTATATGCCTTATTTGGCATTAATACATGTTCAACAAAAAAATAAAAATTTTCTTTATGTAATATCTTAGTTTTAAATTTTAAATCAGTTAATGATGTAATAATTTTTTATCAAATTAATGTGAGGGTTTAATACCCTCCTTTAATTTGATATATCTTTAAAAAATTGAAGGCAACACCAATGCCACACTTTCCACATGATACGTATAAGGGAACATATCAACAGGCTGAACTTCTATCGTTTTGTATCCATTGTCTTCAAGATATCTTAAATCTCGTGCTAATGTAGAAGGATTACAAGAGACGTATACAATTTTTTTCGGATTCATTTTTATAACTGCTTCTAAAACAGATGTATCACAGCCCTTTCTTGGAGGATCCATTATAACTACATCTGCTTTGACTCCTTTATCAGCCAACTCAGGCATTACTTTTTCCGCATCCCCTGAAATAAATTCCACGTTTTTAATGCCATTTATGTAAGCATTTCTCTTTGCGTCTTCCACTGCTTGGTGGACAGCCTCAATACCATAGACAAAGGCTGCCTTTTGTGCTGCAAACAAAGATATAGTCCCTATACCACAATACACATCTATTACAGTCTCCTCACCTTTTAAATCAGCATATTCAAGGGCTTTTCCGTATAAGACTTCTGTTTGAACAGGATTTACCTGAAAAAATGACAAAGGGGATATTTCAAATTTTATGTCTTTTATATAGTCAATAATGTTATCGCTTCCGTAAATAGTTATATTTTCCTCCCCCATAATCACATTAGTTTTTTTGGTATTAATATTTATTACTATACTTTTAAGCCCCCTTATCTCTTCTTTTAAAGCATCAATCAGTTGTTTTTTATATGGTATGTCCTTTCCATTAATCACAATAACAGCCATAACTTCCCCAGTTTTAAAAGCAACTCTTGTGGCAATATGCCTTATCAGACCTTTTCCTGTTTTTTCGTCATATACAGATATGTTGTATTTTCTAATCCAATTCCTTACAATCCTAGCAATCTCATCACTAATCTCATGCTGTATCATACAACTTTCCACAGGCACAATGTCATGAGAACGAGGAGCGTAAAAACCTGTAACAGCAGCTTTCCCTTCAACCATTCCAACTGGAAATTGTGCTTTATTTCTATACCGCTGAGGCTTTTCCATCCTTATGGTATCGTGGACTTTTGTATACACTTTGCCTATTCTCTCTAAATTGTCTTTGACTTTTTGTGTTTTATATTTTAACTGCCCTTCGTAGCTTAAATGCTGTAAAGAACAGCCACCGCACTTATCTGCATAAGGACATAAAGGTTCTACTCTATCGCGAGACTTTTCTAATATTTCTACTACATGACCTATAACGTAATTTTGGGAAATTTTATCTATTTGTGCAACGACCCTCTCTCCTGTCAATGCTCCTTCTACAAAGACAGCCACTCCTTCAATTCTTCCAACTCCTTGGCCTTCATGGGCCATATTGTCAATATATACCTCGTATTTTTCCCCTACTTTTATGTCGTGCAATTCAAAAACGCCTCCTTCACAATTATTATACCTTTATATAGCAAAAAAATATAGAGGATAATACATCCCCGCTATTTTTTCCCTAACACATATCTATCATAAACTGTTTGAGGCATATCTACAACTTTATGCTCTATATTTGAAACGAACAATACTACATACTCTGCATGGGCCCAGTTAAGAGGCGATGCAGAATCTGTAGGAAGTCCTGTATCTTCCCAAACTTGCTCAGACAACACATAGCCTTGATTTGCAAAATTCTCCATTGCCTTAAGGTATTCATCAGCACTTTTACCTGCCGCTATTTCATACATACCTCTTTCACCAGTAAGAAGAGGCCATAATCTTCCTTTACCTGTGCCATGATATAGTTCTGTTTTAGAAGGCTCTCCATAGCCATCATGATTATACCTATACCAACAAGGACCTTTTGGAGTATTAACTTTTATGAGGTTGTCTACTACATAAATAGTGGTTAATATCTTAGGGTCATTGGCAGGTTTTACTCCCAACCGCACCAATTCAAGAAAACTTGGGTCTATAATTTCCTTTTGGTCATAGACTCCACCACCGTTAGCGATGCTTATTAAAAAGTCTGCATTTGGATCCGGTAGTCCTGCTATTCTTATGTAATACTGTCCATTTCCATACGGTCCTTTTGTTGTATAAGTCAGCTCATCAATTAACTTTTGCCATTTATCAGCCTTATCCAAATATTTTTGGGCACTTTCCATATCTTTATTTTGTTTTGCTATGTCCGCAGCACATACAAGTCCCGCAACTTCAGCTGCCATTGTTGCAGGTGAATATCCCCCTGCTTCTTCCCATCTTTCTTGCCCTGTTTTGGGGCCAATTTTTGTAATAAAGTCCGCAAGAGGTTTTACCAATTTTTCATACAAATCATACCGCTTTAGCTGATATGCCAGTATTATAGGGTCTGCTTGCTCATCCATTTGAATGCCATTCCAATAAGGCCCCCCATTTATCCAGGTATTTTGTGGAATAAACCCATTTTTCTCTACTACCATAGTTAAAAAGTCTAAGGCTCTATTAGCAGAATCTTTGTCTCCAGCTGCAATAAAAGCATTCGCAATGTGATATAAGTCCCTTGCCCAAACTAAGTGGTATCCCCCTTTATTTTCATCTCCTTGACCTTCACCCCATGGAATTGAAAGAGAAGCAATGTAGGCACCTTTATTAGTCTTATCTTCACTGGCTTTTAAAATCATCATACTCGTGTAGTATAACTCATTAGCTTTTCCTTTAAAATCTTTAAGCCCATCACAGTATTTATTCCACTCAGCAATGTATATGCCAAGCATTTTATCATAATTGTCCTTTAATGTACTCAAAGCAGTTTTTGCTGCCTCCTCTTCACTTTCTCCAAAAGAAAGCACTGTTTTAAACTCTGTCTTATCGCTTAAATCTATCTCTATTCCTTCAATAATATTCCCTCTTGCCTTATCAAAATGTTGTGTCATAGTTTTGTTTTTTTCTAAATCTGATATCGGGTCATTCACCTGATTATATCCTATAGAATACCCTTTCCATTTTACATCAGTTGTCAAAGCTGAATATATTTTTTCTCTATGTACTATAAGAATTTCCTTATCATTTGCCTTTATAACATACCCCTCATTGTATTTACCTTGATTAGCAATATGAGGGTCATAAGCAAGATAAAGTTTATAATCTTTTACATTCCCTTTCAATGCTTCAAATGTTGTCTTCATAATAACAGAATTCCTTCTAGGATCAGTGAATATCTCTTTTGTAATCTTATATCTTCCTTGTTTGTCAGTATTTATTAGTTTAAATGCTAAAGACCTAGTGTTGAGTTTCTCCACTTTGCTCACTGTATCCTTTGTCTCATCAGAAACAAAACTTTTTCCGTCAGTTACTAAAAATTTTAAAAATTTGCTATTAGCCATATCAATCGTGGGATAGTAAACTTCTGATATTGCACCATGAGTCAAAGTAAACCATACCTTTGAAACATCATTATTTGCAGTTCCAATGCCTTGTTTTTGAGCAGATGCCCAAGTGTCCTCTTTGCCAGGTGCCTGTGGTGCTTCATTAGCAGTTAAGTGCTGAATTTTTACATAAGAAACATCAGAAGAACATCCTGAAAAAATAGTTATTGAAAAAATTATTAAAAATAATATCGCTACAATTTTTCTATTCATCTAATAACACCTCCGTCTTATATCTCTATTTTATCTCAAATCATAAATTTGTGCAAACGTTTGTTATGAATAAAAAAGAAAAAATACACTTAGAAAGTGTATTGAGAAAAAATCGGTTACCCTATTATTTATTATAACTCATTTTAATAGTATTTTATACCATTTTTTATAAATTTTAATCACAGCATTTTGCAAGCATTTCATAAACTTCTGGCATTACTTTTTTTAAATTGATAGGCTTTTTTTCAAGATTTGTAAAGGGATGCTCTGTATAACCTTGTGCTAAAAGTTTGTTATCCTCTTTGCGTATTATATCATATAAAAATTTAAGACGAGTTCCTTTCACAAATTCTAATCGTGTTCGTATTATTATGAGGTCATCGTACAAAGCAGAAGAAAAATATCTACACTGAGCGTCAATTACAGGTAGCATTACATTTTTTTCTTCTAAGCTTCTGTAGGACATCCCCAAAGAGCGAAAAAACTCCGTCCTGCCAATTTCAAACCAATTAAAATAATTGGAATAGTAAACTATACCCATTTTGTCCGTTTCTCCGTATCGAACCCTTACCTCGGCATCCCATACATGCATAATTTAAATCACTCCTTAAAAAAACAAAGACAAGAGAAAATCTTGTCTTATTTATTTAATATTTACAATTCCTTTATACACAAATCCTCTAACTGTGTCAACCGTTACAGTCATGCCATCTTTTAATTTAGAAGTCGCTCCTTCACAACCTACAACTACAGGAATTCCTAAGTTTAATCCCACAATAGCTGCGTGAGAAGTAAGCCCTCCTTCTTCTGTAATTATAGCAGAAGCTTTCTCTATAAGAGGCATAAAATCTCTTTCTGTCTTTGCAGTTACTATTATATCGCCTTCTCTAAATTTATCTTTATCTTTGCTGATATCATTAATAACACATACAACACCTGTAGTAGCCTTAGAACCTATACCTATTCCTCTCAACAAAACATCTCCTACTATATGTACCTTCAACATGTTGGTGGTACCTGTCATAGCTACAGGAATTCCTGCAGAAATTACTACGATATCGCCATTTCTTATAAGTCCCGCATTTAAAGCACTTTGTATTGCAACATCTATCATTTCATCTGTAGTAGAAACCTCTTCTGTAACTAAAGGATATGCTCCCCAGACTATAGAGAGTTTCCTTGCAACACTTTCGCTTGGAGTAGTAGCAATAATCGGAGCTTGAGGCCTGTACCTTGATACCATTCTCGCCGTATAACCAGATTTAGTACAAGTTATTATAGCAGCTGCTCCTATATCTCTTGCAGTAGTACAAGTTGCATGGCTTATAGCATTTGTAATAGAAACATTTGTATCAATATTTCTATCAATGATATCTCTATATCCTACATAAGCCTCTGTCTTTTCTGCAATCTTTGCCATTGTTTCAAAAGCTTCTACAGGATATTTACCCTGAGCTGTCTCCCCTGATAGCATTATAGCATCTGTACCATCTAGAATAGCATTTGCTACATCTGTAACTTCTGCTCTTGTAGGCCTTGGATTTCTCATCATAGAGTCTAACATTTGAGTTGCAGTAATTACCGGTTTCCCTGCTTTATTACATTTTTGTATAATCATTTTTTGAACGATTGGTATTTCTTCAAGAGGAATCTCAACCCCTAAATCTCCTCTTGCTACCATTATTCCATCTGAAACCTTTATAATTTCGTCTATATTTTCTACTCCTTCGCGATTTTCTATTTTGGCAATAATTAAAATATGCTCTGCCTTATTTTCTTCTAAAAGTTTTCTTATTGCCAAAACATCAGCTGCTTTTCTAACAAAAGAAGCGGCAATCATATCAATGCCCTTTTGAATTCCAAACTCTATATCATCTACGTCTTTTTGAGTCAAAGCAGGAAGATTGAGTTTTACTCCTGGAACATTTACTCCTTTATGGTCTTTTACAGGACCAGAATTTTCTACAATACAAACTATATCTTCTCCTTTAACATCAGTAACCTTTAGAGAAATTAACCCATCGTCAATTAGTATGCGGCTACCTCTTTCCACATCTTGAGGCAACCCTTTATAGGATACACTGCATATAGTTTCGTCTCCTAATACATCTCTTGTCGTAATGACAAAAGTTTGTCCTTCTTTTAATTCCACTCCGCCATTTTTAAACTTTCCTGTCCTTATCTCTGGACCTTTAGTATCCAACAAAATAGCAACAGGTAACCCTAATTCTTCTCTTATCTTTTTAATATTGTCAATTCTTGCCCCATGCTCTTCAAAATCTCCATGAGAAAAATTCAATCGAGCAACGTTCATACCTTTCTCAATTAATTTTCTCAGTATATTATAGTCTTCGCTGGCAGGTCCTATTGTACACACTATTTTTGTTCTGCGCATACCTTCACTCCCTAAAATTTATTTATATAGACAATATCTTGCTGAGCTCATAAAGTTTTCTGTTAAACTCCTTTTTCATGGAAAGGGCTTCATCTATATCATCGTCTACAATTTGATTGTTTCGTATACTTATTATCCTCTTGGTTTTATTTTCTAAAAGCAACTCCACTGCTCTTGCTCCCATTTGGCTTGCCAATACCCTATCCATCACTGTAGGAGCTCCACCTCTTTGAATGTGCCCCAAAATAGTATACCTTAAGTCCAATTTTGGTAGCCTTTCTTTAATCATTTTCGCTAGTTCTGGAGCGCTCATAACTCCTTCTGCAAGGACAATTATATGATGAAGCTTTCCTCTCTTTATCCCGTAAGTAATTTTATCGCAAAGTTCATCGATGCTCCATTCCACTTCAGGAAGTATAATCATCTCCGCTCCACCAGCTAGACCAGCATACAAAGCAATGTAACCCGCATTTCTTCCCATCACTTCTATTATATTTGCTCTCTCATGGGAAGTAGCAGTATCCCTTATTTTATTTATTGCATCAATAACAGTATTACAAGCTGTATCAAAACCTATTGTATAATCTGTACAAGGTATGTCATTGTCAATTGTACCTGGAATTCCAATTGTATTTACATTCCATTCTTCACTCAAAAGCTGTGCTCCTCTAAAAGAGCCATCTCCTCCAATTACAACGAGACCTTCTATTCCATGTTTTTGAAGGGTTTCGTAAGCTTTTTTGCGCACCTCTTTTTTCTTAAATTCTTCACATCTAGCAGTTCTCAAAATAGTACCGCCTTTTTGCAATATATCTCCTACTGAAGAAAGATTTAAATCAATAACTTCATCCTCTACTAAGCCTGCATATCCCCTCATAATACCTTTTACTTTAAGCCCATAATAAATTCCTGTCCTTACCACAGCCCTTATAGCTGCGTTCATCCCTGGTGCATCTCCACCACTTGTAAGTATACCAATCGTCTTCATAGTCTACCTCCTCATTTTATCCCACATGGACTTTACTTGTCCCATTTTCGTTAAAGCAGCCCTTTCGGGCAAAAAATTATAAGCCATACTCAATAATAATGCTTTGCGCATCTTGAGCTTCTGCTTTTGGAACTAAAACCTCACAATAAGAACCTTTTTTGTCTATTTTTTTATTAAGTGGACGCAATTTTACCAAAAAACCTTCTTTTGTTAAAACGTCTTTGACCTTTTCTGCTGTCTCCATATTTTGTGCCATGTATATTACCGTCCACATAAAACGGCCTCCTTAGTATTTCTAAATTATATTTTAATCTATTTTTTTGCAGTTATCAACTCAAAAATTTGCAAATGCCTATTTCAAACTACTTTGACATTTTCCTCTCCTAAAACAGCATACAATTGTTTAATTAATTCCCTACTTCCATCTACCCATAAGTCTCTATTAGCAACCAATAATTTTTTACTATTAAGCTTTAGAACTACCGGCATATTACCAGGATTTTTACGTAATATTTGCTTAACAATCTCAATCTTTGTAGAATCCTGCAAATTAAGATAAAGTTTTTTCACTATCGCTTGAGACAACGGCTTAATTTCATCACATAAAATTTTAGGCTCTTCCTCTTCCTTTAAACTAACCTTTCCCCTCACTACAACCGGGCTGTCTTCTTTTATTATACTGGAATACTTTTCATATACAGTTGGAAATACTATTACTTCTACAGTTCCATACAAGTCCTCAATTGTGACAAAAGCCATCATATTATTACTTTTTGTAAATTTAATTTTCTTTGTAGCTATGACTCCCGCTATCACCACTTCTTGGTTATCTTGCAATTTAGGTTGAAACATTTCCTCTTCGCTAACTTTAAAATCCAAAGTAGTGGCATTAGTAATTTTAGGAATATCATCCACATATTCTTCTAAAGGATGCCCACTTATATAAAGACCTAAAGTTTCTTTTTCCATAGACAACAATCTGCTTTTGGAAAATTCTTCTAAATCAGGAAATTCAAATTCCACACCATGACTTTGTTCTACTTCGCCAAATAAAGAAATCTGCCCATTTAAATTATTATTTCTATTTCTCTTTATATTTTCCATTAATTTGTCATATACTGACAAAAGTTGAGAACGGCGTACACCAAAAGAACTAAAAGCTCCTGCTTTAATTAAGCTTTCCACTGCTTTTTTATTTAATTGACTGTCCTGCATCCTCTCAAAAAAGTCGACTACAGATTTAAATTTCCCATTTCTTTCTCTTTCACTTACGATTTCCATTGTCATATTTAAGCCAACATTTTTTACTGCGCTAAGACCAAACCTTATTTTATCTTCTACCACTGTAAAATAGGAATCACTCTCGTTTATATCAGGTGGTAACACTTTTATTCCCATTTTTTTGCATATTTGGACATAAAAAGCAATTTTATCTAAGTTATCCACAAAACTGTTTAAAAGTGCAGCCATAAATTCTACAGGATAATACCTTTTCAAATATGCAGTCTGATAAGCTATAACAGCATAAGCCGCGGCATGAGACTTATTAAAAGCATAGTTTGCAAAATCTAACATCTCGTCAAAAAGCTTATTAGCAGTTGCCTCATCTAATCCATTTCTTAAAGCCCCTGGAACTATCACATTTCCCTCTTCATCAACTATCCCATAAATAAAATTCTTTCTTTCTTGTTCCATTACATCCATTTTCTTTTTAGCCATAGCTCGTCTTACCAAGTCAGACCTGCCCAAAGAGTAACCAGCGACATCTCTCACGATTTGCATAACTTGCTCTTGATACACCATGCAACCATAAGTTACGTCTAAAATTGGCTTTAAAAGAGGATGATCATAGACTATACTCTCTGGATGATTTCTATTTGCAAGATATCTTGGAATTTGGTCCATAGGTCCGGGGCGATAGAGAGAAATTCCTGCTATTATGTCCTCAAGGTTTTTAGGCTTTAATTCTGCCATAAACTGTTTCATGCCAGAAGACTCTAATTGGAAAACGCCCTCGGTTTCCCCTTTTGATATAAGTTCATAAACTTTAGGGTCATCATATTCCATAGAATCAAAATCTATAGTCACACCCCTGTTCTTTTCTACCATTTCAATAGTATCCCTTATAACCGTCAAAGTTCTAAGTCCCAAAAAGTCCATCTTCAAAAGCCCTAACTCTTCAAGGGTGGTCATCGGAAATTGGGTCACTATGGAATCTTCGTTTTTTTGCAGTGGCACGTAGTTGACAAGGGGTTCTTTTGATATTACTACTCCCGCAGCATGAGTAGAGGCATGTCTAGGAAGGCCTTCTAAAGACCTGGAAATATCAATAAGCTGTTTTACTTTTTCTTCATTCTCATATCGCGCTTTAAGTTCAGGGTTTAAAGATAAAGCTTTATCAATAGTCATTCCTAATTCAAAAGGAATCATTTTTGCAATTACATCTACCTCTGCATAGGGATAATTTAAAGCCCTTCCTACATCCCTTATAACCGCTCTCGCCGCCATTGTACCAAAAGTTATAATTTGAGCCACATTGTCCTTACCATATTTTTTTACAACGTAATCAATTACTTCTTGTCTTCTCTCATAACAAAAGTCTGAATCAATATCAGGCATGCTGACCCTCTCAGGGTTTAAAAACCTCTCAAAAAGAAGGTTATATTTTATAGGATCTATGTTGGTTATTCCCAACGTATAGGCTACCAAACTACCTGCCGCAGAACCTCTTCCTGGTCCCGTCATAATCCCGTTGTCTTTTGCAAACTTTATAAAGTCCCACACTATGAGGAAATAATCCACATATCCCATTTGCTTTATCACAGAAAGTTCGTAATCTAATCTTTCAATCACTTCTTTGCTTGGATTTTTGTACCTCTTGTACAATCCTTCATAACATAAATTTCTCAAATATTCATAGGAATCAACGCCTTCTGGCAAATCGTATTTGGGCAATTTCGTCTTATTAAACTCAAATTCTACATTGCACATGTCTGTAATCTTCTCAGTATTTTCAATGGCCTCTTTACAACAAGAAAAAAGATTCTCCATCTCTTCTGGAGATTTTAAATAAAATTCATCAGTTGGAAAAGACATGCGATCTTCATCATCAATTGTCTTCCCTGTTTGAATGCACAAAAGCACTTCATGAGCTTTTGCGTCTTTTTTTTCAAGATAGTGTACATCATTAGTAGCAACTAAAGGTATTCCTGTCTCTTTGGATAGTCTTATAAGCTCTTTATTTACCTTTTGCTGTTCTAAAATTCCATGGTCCTGCAGTTCTAAATAAAAATTCCCTCGTCCAAAAATAGAGTCGTAAAAAAGTGCTGCCTCTTTCGCTTTTTCATACTCACCTCTTAAGATATAAGAAGGAACTTCTCCTGCAAGGCAAGCACTTAAAGCGATTAGCCCCTCACTGTGCTCTTTTAAAAACTCTCTGTCAACTCGCGGTTTATAATAAAAGCCCTCAATTGAAGCCACAGTCACTATCTTCATTAAATTTTTATACCCTGTCATGTCTTTTGCCAGTAACACCAAGTGATAATTTTCATTATCAATCCCATATTCTCTATCTTGCATGCTTCGAGGGGCTACATAAATTTCACAGCCTATAATAGGTTTTATTCCTTGTGCTACTGCTTCTTTATAAAAATCTATTACGCCATACATCACTCCATGGTCTGTAATAGCTATGGCTTTCATGTTTAACTCTTTAGTTTTGGCAATTAAATCTTTAATTCTGCAAGAACCGTCAAGTAAACTGTATTCAGAATGAACGTGCAAATGGACAAACATGATATAATCACCTAAACCATCTTTATTCTTTTAGAAAGTCTGACAGACATCAATGCCTTTGCAATTTCTTCTTTTTCATGAATGATTTGAATTTCCAACTTACTAAAATTATTACTAACTTCTATTATTTTTGCGAAAACCTCTATTAATTCTTCTGTACGCATAGGTTTAATAAAATAAACTGAGAAATTATCTAAAACCGCATCATATCTTTTATTCTGCGTTATAGCAAAAATACCAGATTCACACATTAACATCATCAAAGCACTGCTACTTACTGTACCAAATTGGTTAATCATCATCGAAGGGATCTTACCTTTAAATTTTACTCCATTTTCTATTTTTTCCATATCAAAATCTTTAAAAATTGTATCTTGAATAGCTTCACTAATCTGGGGCTGTTTTGTCGTATAATGTAGGGCCTTAATTACATCTTCCCTGCTTATGAGTCCTATCAATTCTCTGCCACGAGTCACAGGTAGTATCTCTACATTCCACCATATCATCAGATGGGCTGCATAAGAGAGCGTAGTAGTATCCGTTACAAATACAGGGTTAGGAGTCATAATACTCCCAATTTTATCATCATCCGATGCAGTGGCAACATCTCTTGAAGTTACCATACCGACTAACATCCCTTTAGAATCAACAACGGGATATCTGGTATGTTTAGTCTCTGTATATAATTTTTTCCAATCTTTTACTGTTTGTTGAGGCGTCATATAGATTGGATTATATGTCATTACATCGCTGACGTACAAAATCTTTTTTCGTGTCATACTTTCATTGATCGCCTTGTTTATAAGAGTCGCTACAGTAAAAGTATCATAAGAAGTAGATATAAGCGGCAATGAAAGCTTATCCGCCAGTTCTTTTATATGAGGTAATGTATCAAAACCTCCTGTAATCATCACTGCTGCCCCTGCTTTCAAAGCCGCTTCCTGTGCATCTTCCCTATTTCCCAAAATTACAAGGTCTCCTGGTGATATGTACTTCACCATTTCATCAATGGTCATGGCTCCAATTAAAAATTTGTGAAGTTCCATCCCCATTCCACCATGACCACCTAATACTGTCCCTTCCACTACATCTGTAATAACCTCATAAGTAAGACGGTCAAAAAATGGATCTTTTTGTTTTCTTCTTATAGTTCCTACTCTTGGAATCGTAGTTACAAGCATTAAATTTTCTGCATCCTTTATGGCTTTGTAAGCAGTACCTTCACTTATATGTAAAGTCTGTGCAAGACCTCTTACTGAAATTTTTGTGCCTTCAGGTAAATTTTTTATATATTCCAATACAATTTCATTTTTTTTCATAACTATCATCCTTTATACAAAAAAGGTTTCTAAAAAGAAACCTTTTTTGTTTACTCCTCACCGAATTTTGATTCAATAAGGTCCACCAATGCTTTTATAGCTGCCTCTTCGTCGTCACCTTCGGCACTCAATTTGACAATATTGCCTTGCGATACTCCAAGAGACATAATTCCCATTATACTTTTGGCATTTACTTTTTTGTTATCTTTCTCTACCCATATTTGTGAGGAAAATTTGCTAGCAGTTTGTACAAATAATGCTGCAGGTCTTGCATGAAGCCCCGTCTTATTTTTAATTTCAATCGTAACCTCTTTCATTATTGAACTCTCCTCTCTTTCAATTTCTTTGAAATTTCTTCAATCTTCCTAAGTCTATGATTCACTCCTGACTTACCGACAGGAGGAACTAGCATTTGTCCTAATTCTTTTAAGCTCAGATCAGGATAATTAATCCTGAGTTCCGCCACCTCTTTCAAATTAGGCGGCAAATAATCAAGTCCTACTGTTTCTTTAATATAATTTATACTCCCTATTTGCCTTAAAGATGCATTAATAGTTTTGGTCAAATTTGCAGTTTCACAATTTACAATTCTATTTACATTGTTTCTCATTTCTTTGTATACTCGTATATTTTCCAAGTTCAAAAGAGCACTGTGGGCTCCTATTATATTTAAAACATCAACAATTTGCTCTCCTTCTTTTAAGTATACTACATAATTATTTTTTCTTGCAATAACCTTTGAATTTAAGTCAAAAGAATTTATCAATTTACTTAAATCTTTCCCGTGTTCTAAATTATGAGTAATAAACTCCATATGATAAGCTTTTTCAGGATCGCTTATTGAACCACCCCCCAAAAAAGCTCCTCTCAAATAAGCCTTTTTTGCTTTACTGTTTTTTAAAATCTTTTGGTCTATCCCATAATTTAATTTTATATGACCTTTCTCATAATTCAATATCTTAACTTTACCTAAAATTTCTTCTGCAATTTTTGTATCAGGTACAAAGATAAGGTAGCTTAAGGTTTTTTTTAGATATCTACCTCTTCTTACCATTGTCTCAGGAATTATTCCAAATAAATCTTTTATTAACTTAAAAACTAATCTCGCCACAGAAGCATTTTCTGTAGTAAAGGTCAAAGAAATTTTTCCATTGCCATACATTGAAATGCTGCCTATCGTCCTAATCAAAGCAGCTAACTCTGCTATTTTACTTTCTTCCTCTTCAGGATAAATCCTTGCCAATTCGTCTTTTGTATCTGAAGAAAATGACATAAAGCATCACCTCAATAGGCTTATCTTTATTATACTACATTATTTCAAAAAAAAACCCCTTTAAAAAACAAATGAACAAAAAGGGGTTTATAGTTTTATAGCAAACTACAATAATTTTTTCTTTTCCCATTCAATATATTTAGGTGAATTTTTCCAATTATGTCTTTCTTCAGAATTACACCATTCCTTGAACTCTTTGTAATCTTTCCACTCTTCATATTCACTTGCTTCAACTAATTTTTTTAATGTGATAAGCTTTGTAATGTCGTAACTTCCATATAATCTCTCATAATCCTTATAATATTGATAATCTCTGCCATAGCGGGATGTATCTTTCATACCATCACCCCTGTTTTTTTTAAAAAATATAGGGGAATTTTAATTCCCCTATATTTTTCTATCTTCATATTATTCACTTAAACTCAGATTGGTTACTTTAAAATATAGGCAGAGTTAGGTTGCAAGTAAAGGAGATTTCCACTTCTTTTTAATTCCTTCATCTTTAAAATATCTTCTTTTCCTTCTACTTCATTCAAAAATATCACTTCCTGCTTGCTACTGTTATTTAGTACAACAATTATTGATTTACCTTTGTATTCCCTCTTAAAAGCAAATACCCTTCCTATAGCGTATAAAGTACAGAAACTTCCGTATTTGAGCTCCTCATTTTCTCTCCTTATAGAAATCAGCTTTTTATAGAAATTAAAAATACTTTTATTTTGCTTTTCCTCCTCCCATATCATGCATCTTCTGCAATCAGGGTCATAACCCCCTACCATTCCTACCTCGTCTCCATAATAAACATATGGAATTCCAACAAAGGTAAATTGAAACACCAACGCTAACTTCATTCTCGCAACCATGCCATTAGCTAAAGTCAAAAACCTTTCAGTATCATGACTTCCTATTAAATTAAACATAACCCTATTTACACTATCCATATGCCTCATAAGTTGCTCTGTAATCATTGTATTAAAGCGAGAAGCACTTATTTTCCTTTCTGCAAAAAAGTCTACAACCGCATTTCTAAAAGGATAGTTCATTACACTGTCAAACTGATCCCCTCTAAGCCAAGGAGAAGCATCATGCCAAACCTCTCCTACAATTATGGCCTCCGGTTTAGCTGCCTTTACAACTTCTCTAAACTTTCTCCAAAAATGGTGGTCTATCTCATTAGCAACATCCAGCCTCCAGCCGTCTATGTCCACTTCTTTAATCCAATATTCCGCTACTTCCAATAAATACTTCTGTACTTCTGGATTTTTTGTCATAAGTTTTGGCATTCTCCATACAGTATCTGCAAAAGCTTCATATGATGGTTTTGGATGAGTTTTAAGTGGCCATTCGTATATATTAAACCAATTCCAGTATTTTGATTTTTTACCATTTTTAATAACATCCTGAAATGCAAAAAAATCATATCCACAGTGATTAAAAACGGCATCAAATATAACTTTTATGCCATTGTCATGACATTTTTGCACAAGTTCTCTCGCTTTTTGCGTATCACCAAAGTGGGGGTCAATTGTATAATAATCAGTGGTATCATATTTGTGAGTAGAAGGCGATAAAAATATGGGGGTTAAATAAATAGCATTTATACCCAAATCCTTTAAATAATCTATTTTATCTATTATTCCTTGCAAATCTCCTCCAAAGAAAGAATCTGCAGTAGGTTTTTCACCCCAAGGCTTTACACTTTCAGGGTCATTTGATTTGTCACCATTATTAAACCTTTCAGTAAATATCTGATACACTATGCAATCGCTTGTCCACTCTGGAGCAAAAAAGACATCCTTTTCTCCTATATACGGGTAATGGAAAAATCCCCAAAAATGATTTTCTGGCCTTTTTTTGTAAAATCCTGCTTCTGTATAATATAACTTCTCGCCCCCATCAGATACCAAATAGAAAAAATACACAAATTTTTTATTAAGCTCTAAAGTAGTCTCATAATAATCAAATAACTCGTTGGTATGAGTTAATACCATTGGTTTTATTTTGAATTTTCCCAGCCAATCGTATCTGTCTTTGTATAAAACATACACCCTATCTACATCAAATACAGCAGTCCTTAGTACTATCTTTAATTGATTTTCATTCAGTGGATATGCGTAAGGCACATCGCTTTTATGGAATATAGCTTCTTTTATCATCTTTTTTCTCCTTTCTATGGATGAATATTTATAGTAACCGGTGATGGTGTATGTACTGTTGGTAGCTCCTCACCGTCTACAGTTATTTTAACAGCTGGCGGATATCCCATCAATATAGTAATACTATCTTTTACATCAAAAATTTTAGACATATCCTTTGTCATAAGGCCTTCATAAACGACATTTCCATCTACTTTTACACTAAACCAACATTTTTCGCCAGGTACGCTTATTTCTACTTTATAACTTTCTCCAAAGGGAACAACTTTATATTCTATTTTTTTAGAAGTCTCTGCTACTTTTTCAATCGACGTCTTTACTATAGGTTGAGAAACATTGCTTTCCTGTGGAAGATTTGTTTTGTCTTCCGAAATTGTTGAAGCTTCACTTTGATTTTGTTGTGGAATTGGTGCAAGTCCTTTTTTAACTTGAATTAGAAAATAGTAAAAACCGTATCCTATAATACCTATTATTAAAACAACAATTACTGCTTTTTTTAAAGTCAAAAAAAATTGTGAAAAATCTCTTCTCTCTTTTTTGTAAGATGTGGTCTCTATATTAGGTATGGCTTCCTCCTCTTTCTCCTGAAACAAATACTCATACTTTTTTACCAACTCATTGCCATCTAACCCTAAGGCCTCAGCGTAACTTTTTACAAAGCCCTTAGCATATACAAGTGCAGGCATTACGCTAAAATCTCCATCTTCAATAGCTTTCAAATAGCGTATCCGTATTTTAGTTATTTCTTGAATTTCTTCAAGAGTCAATCCCATTTTAATTCTTTCACTTTTTAAAAATTCTCCCAATTCCTTCATACCTATCACCCCTTACTAACCATCCACTTATTATATATTCCACACAAAATACATTTTTCCTTCATTATTTTCGGAAAAATAAAAATTAAAAGGATGATTTCAGCAAACTACCTCCATCCTTTTTCTATACAAAAGATCCACAAAAGCTTCCAAACGGGTTTGGTAACCTGCTTGTCCAGTGTTTTCATCATATACTAAAGACATCACTGGAATATTGTAATCTCGGCTAATTTTTGCAATTATTCCTTGAGCTACTATTTCAGGGGTGCAGGTAAATGGAAGTATGTGAATCACGCCATCATAATTTAGTTTAGCATATTTTACGGTATTTGCAACAGTGTTGAGCCCATGTCCTCCTATATCTCTTTCTAAATATCCTCTTGCGTTTTTCTTAAACTCCATTCTTTGAGGCAATTTAAAAGCACTGTTAATTAAATAATCTGAAAGATATTCTGTTTTTGTAACTTCTACCCCCAATTCATTTAAAGATTTGCTGATATCCATATTAGTAAAGGGTTCTAGGAGCATATAAATTTCTCCCACTAGTGCTACTTTAAGCTGTATTTTCCTCCGTACATTTGCATTTTCCTTTATTTTTTTCATGGCCTCTGATACTATTTTGTCCACTTCTTTACCATTTTGAGCTTTTTCTAGCTTTTTCATGTATTCTTCGTATATTTTTGTAGTTACACCTGGGTTATCTTCATGGGCTCTGTATTTTAATAAAAACTTTTCTAATTTATCAGCCGCTATCATTTTTTTCACTGCAAATACAAAAGATTTTAAAGCTATTTTTCCATCTACATTAGGAAAATATGAAGCTAATTCTTTTAAAAAGTCTATCAACCTGCCATGGGGTGGATCAACAATTATCATTTTAAAGTCATAGCCCAAATCTTTTAATATCTCTCTCTGCACCTGACCGTAATACCCAAATCTGCAGGGCCCAATTCCACCTAACATTATAATCGTATCTGCTCCCTTATCAAGAGCCTCAATAAAATTTCCGACATTGATTTTAAAGGGTAAACATGCAAATTCATGAGAATTTCTAACTCCTAAGGTCAAAGTTTTATTAGTAGAAGGTGGTGGGTCTATCACTTCTACCCCGATTCCTTCAAACATCGTCTTTAAAATCATATTTAAAGAACCCATGTGAGGATAAGTAATTTTCATACCATCACCGCCTTTTTATTAAATCTTAAAAGGTCTGTAAAGGCCTCCAACCTCGTCATAATGCCAGCCTCTCCAGAATGTTCATCAATTGTAATCAACATAAAGGGTACCTCCTTCGCTTTTTTGTACAGCCTCTCCAACAGTTCTTCTGTCATAGAATTAGGTCCACATCCAAAAGCAGAAACCATAATTACCCCATCTACATTCTTTTGTTTTAAAAAATACAATCCCGCTCCCAAAATATCTCTTTCATAGTTCCAAAACATTTCTTTTGAAAGCATTGATGCTCCTTCTAATATTAGATCTTTCTGTAGCATTTCCATGGTATAAACTTGTGCTCCCATGTTTTTTAGCTTCTCAATAATCCCCATACTTATGTATTCATCCATAATATCATAAGGATGAGCAATGACGGCTATTTTAAGGTCATAATTACTTTCTTCTTTTACCAAATTCTTTCCTTCCCAAACTTTTAAAGCTTCTAAATTGGTAAGACCTTCTTTCAACAAACTCTCGAACTTTTTTTGTTGGTGGGTAGCCTCAAAATAGGCTTTTAAAGATTGGTCTTTAGTCTTCCCAAACATCCTACCAACTTTTATAAATTCATTTTGAGTAAATTCATCGTTATTTTTATAATAATTAATCTCAACATCTATAATAGGTGGTAAATCACCAATTAAGCTTTTTATAAAATCTGGCAGTCCTAAAAACTTTGAACAAAGGTATTTTTTTCTTTCTACACTTACAATCCTCGGAATAAATATATAATCAACATCTTTTTCTTTTAAATTTATCACATGTCCTACATAAGTTTTAACAGGAAGACAAGCATCTTCAACACAGTTTTTTACTCCTTCATCAAGAATTTTTTTATTTGTATCCTGAGAAACCACTACTTTTGATCCCACACCTTCAAAAAAAGTCTTCCACATTGGATAAAAATCGTAATATAAAAGTCCTTTGGGTATTCCTACAGTCTTACTCATTTTTGACACCTCCTTTAAAAGCAAATACATATTTATTTTTGCCATAAGTTTTTATTTATATACAAAAATAAAAATACCGGAAATAATCCGGCATTTACAAATTGTTCCATGTGTAACAATTTTTTATCCTTTTACTGCACCTGCTGCAAGACCAGCTTGCAAATACCTCTGCAATACCATAAAGAGTATTACAAGAGGCAAAGATGCCATAACAGAGGCTGCCGCAAATTGAGTCCAGTGGGCCGAAAATTGGTTTTGAATAAACCTTTGAAGCCCTAACGCTATTGTGTAATTTTCAGGTGACTTTAGTACCGCACTGGACAAAATAAATTCACTGTATACTCCCATAAAGCTAAATAAGAATATAACTACAAGCATGGGAGTCGCCAAAGGAAGAATTATTTTCGTGAAAATTTGCCAATGAGTAGCTCCATCAACTAAAGCAGCTTCGTCCAACTCTTTTGGAAGACTATCAATATAGCCTTTTAAAAGCCATATACTAAAAGCGCTGCTACCTGCCATGACCAGCATAAGGGCATAGAGATTATCCAGAAGGTTTAATTTTGCCATTATACCAAATATAGCAGGTAATGCCATAAACGTAGGAAACATCTGAAGTATTAAGAGAGTCTTTAAGCCATTTTTTCTTCCAGCAAACTTCATTCTACTGAAAGCATAAGCTGATGTAGCAGTCAAAAATAATTGAATAGTTGCTACACCAACGCTTAAAATCATACTATTTTTTACCCAAAGTAAAAAATTAGTCTTAACAAGCACATCCTTATAATTTTGAAATGTCATATGTTGTGGAAAAATTGAACCGGAGAAAAAGGCATCTCCAGGCGCCATAGACGCTCCTACTACCCAAGCTACAGGAAACATCATTATTGCAATTACAGCCCATATAATAAGTCGGCTAATCCATAGAGATACTTTTTCATGAGGTTTTAATTTTTCCCTATAATAAATCTTTTTAGTCGTTTTTTTGTCACCAATTTTAACACTTGCATATTCCACCTTAATCCACCTCCTCGAAAGCACGAGTCATCTTCATATTGATAAGGCTCAATGTGCCAATTATCAAAAATATAATTATAGACAAAGCTGCCGCCAAGTCATACCTATTAAACTGCATTGTCATTTTATAAGCTGAACTTACAAGCAAATCAGTATGACCTGCAAAAGAAGTATCTGTCCTTGGAGGCCCTCCTCCTGTAATTAAAAACGCTGCGCCAAAATTGTTGAAATTATAAGCAAAAGATGAAATAATAAGTGGCAAAGTAGAAGATGTCAACATTGGTACTGTTATCATCCTAAACTTTTGAAACCATGTAGCACCATCAATATCTGCAACTTCATAAAGTTCAGGTGGAATAGCCTGCAAAGCTCCTAATGAGGCGTTCATCATAAAAGGATAACCCATCCACACACTGACCATTATAATCGCAACTCTTGCCCAAAAAGGATCAAGAAGCCATGGTATCATGGGAAGGTGCAACTTTTGCAGTATCAGATTTATACCCCCATACTGCTGATTTAAAAGTCCTGTCCAGGTAAGTGCGGCAATTGTGCCAGGAAGTCCCCATGGAATAATCAATATTGCTCTATATAAATTTGTTTCCCACATATTTTTGTTATTCAAAATAACTGCTAAAAGAAGACCGATAATATAACTCAATAATGTAGCTGAAAGAGCAAAAATAACTGTCCACACAAATACAGGAGCAAAAACTACTTTGAAAGGGCCGGCAAGTATATCAACAAAATTTTTAAATCCTACAAATTGATAATTTTTAAAATGATATAAATTAAAGTTTGTAAAAGCAATATAAATAGTATACAAAATAGGTGCAAAACTTAATACAGTCATAGATAGTATAGCAGGAGACAAATAAGCATAAGGTCTTAATTTATCCCGCATAGTTTTGTTTGTTTTCATCTAGCAACCTCCTTCTCTAAAAAAAGGGGCTAAAAGCCCCTTTTTGTTATTGCTGTGTTGCAATGCCTTGCTTGATTTGATTTACCATATCATCAGCAGCTTTGTCAACCGGAACTTTTCCAGATGTAATAAGCTGTAATGCATTGCCTGCAGGAGTCCAGACTGCTGCCATTTGCGGTATATTAGGCATTGGAATAGCATGTGTAGCTTGCTCAGCAAATGCATTCAAAATCTCATTATTCTTAACTTCTGGATTGTCTAAGAGGGATTTAAGAGCTGGTATCCTGTTACCTGTTTCAAATAATGGCAATCCTGTATTTTCAGCAAGATACTTCATTAAATCCCATGCTTCTTGTTGGTGTTTTGAATTTGCACTTACAAAAGCAGCTTGCACACCTGCAAAGGAAGGCATTGGTTTACCATCAACCTGTGGTAGTGGAGCAACTTTGAATGGAACATTAGCTTTCTTGAAGCCATCCACATCCCATGGACCACTTATATACAAACCAGTCTTTCCACTTTGGAAGTTACCTTTTGCCATATCTCCATTTATATCTGCAGGCATGAATTTATACTTTGTCACAAAGTCTTTTATAAGTTCTAAGCCTTTCTTTGCACCATCGTTATTCAATCCTATATCGTTTGGATCAAGTCCACCGCCTGTATCCTTGAACACATAACCGCCATAAGCAGATATAAAGGCAAAGCTAAAATAGAAGTTATTTACATCGTATTGGAATCCTACTTCTTTGCCCAGCTTAATTAAATCATCAAGTGTTGCTGGAGGCGTTTTAACTTTCTCTGTGTTATAGAAAAGCGCATAAGTTTCCATAGAAATTGGAATAGCATACATCTTTCCATCATAAGACACTGCGTTTATGCTCATTGGAACATAATCATCTTTGTTTATAACTCCCTCTGGAACTTCAGCTAAAAGTCCTGCCTTTTGGAAAGTACCCAAGTTATCGTGTGGTAAACCAAACATGATGTCTGGGCCCTTACCACTTTGAGCAGCTGTTGAGAAAGCTTGGAAGTCACTCTGGTCTGCCAAAACTTTTACTTTGTTGCCAGTTTGCTCTGCCCACTTATTTGCAATCTCTTGAACCTTTGCTATTTCAGGATCTGTTAAGTGTGACCATACTACAAGTTCTACAGGCTCTTTCTTTTGTTCTGTCTGACCTGATGAAGTATTTTCGCTTGTCTTGCTGCCACCACAACCTGTTAAAGCAGCTGACAAAACGAATACCATCACAGTCAGCAAAGCAATTATTTTTGTGTACTTCTTCATACAAATCCTCCTCTTAATTTTAATTTTATTATAATTTTGGGAAAATCCCAAAATCTTATTTCACTTTTACATTAGTCCATATACTGACACTGTCTTTAGGTAAAGTTAATCTTAAAATGTTGTTTTCATCCTTACCTTTTTCAACTTTTAAAATAACTCCTTTCAATAAACCCTTTAAATAATCGTTGTATTTGCCTTTTTGAAGAGAAGTTTTTATATTCTGTACAGTAGTCTTTTCTCCTTTATTTATTGCAACTACAACTATATCTTTGCCATATTGCCTCTCATAGATATAAACATCATCACTAACATATCTTGCTATTGTCTTACCATACTGTAATGCCGGTGTAATCTTACGCAAATTTGACAGTTCTCTAATTAAAACATAAGCCTTAGTATCCTCATTAAACTTTTCCATCATTGGCCTATTGTAAGGGTCATTTCCCCCATTTGTGTCATTGTGTAGATACTGCTCTGTGCCATAATATATTGCAGGTATTCCTCGTGATGTCATTATAAAAGCAATAGCTTCATGCAATTTGTCCTTATCATTATTGACTGATAAAAACCTCGGCATATCGTGATTGTCCACAAAAGTAATCAACTTATAAGGATTATCATAATCTTTATTTGTCTCTTCAATAGTATCATTCAATCTGTCAAAGCCATAACCTTTTTCAAAAACATCTTTTATTGCACTGTTAAGCATAAAATCCAATACAGAAAAACCACTTGTATTAGCAAATTGAATATTATAACCGTACAAAGGGTCAGTGGGACCGTTTAACATCCACTCGCCAAAAAGAATAGCATCTTTTTTAACGCCGTATATGGCATCAGCAAAACTTTTTACCCATTCCATAGGCATATGCTTTACTGCATCTAGCCTTACCCCATCAATTCCATGACTAAACCATAACTTGATAGAATCCTTTAAATACTTGTCAACAATAGGATTACTTTGATCAAGGTCCGCAAGGTCAAACAAATTTTTATCCTGCAAATCTTCTAAATTGTTCCAGTTGGTAATCCCACCATTATGATGAAAAAATTTATTGACATCATTGCTATAAGTTCCCAATAATTTCCCATCGTCATAAAGTGCACCGTTTTCAGCAAAGTCAGGATTATTTTCATCTGCAGGACTCGTATGATTGGGAGCAAAATCTAGTATAACTTTTATCCCATTAGCATGAGCAGTCTTTACAAAATTGTCAAAGTCCTCCCATGTACCAAAATGTTCTTCTACTCTTTTAAAGTCCCTCGCCCAATATCCATGATAAGGTGCATTTATTTCGCCATTATATATTGCCGGTTTGTTGATGTTATCTACAACAGGAGAAATCCAAATAGCTGTTACTCCCATCCCTTTTATATAAGGAATTTTTTCTGTCAGTCCCTTTAAATCTCCGCCCCAATACATTCTCCAATTGGTATAGGTTGGATCAAACATACCTTTACTTACTTTAGGGTCATCGTTGGACTTATCACCATTGTAAAACCTATCTATCATAACCTGATATATTACATCCGACTCAGGAACATTATTAGAACTGGCATCTTTAACACCACAACTGGTCAGCAATAAGGATAAAACTAAAATTATCGCCGCAAATAGCTTTACATTTTTTCTCATCACTTTCCCCCTTACAAGTAATTGCTAATATATTACAGCAATCGCTTTCTTGAAATGTATTTTTTAAAAGCGCCCAATTGCAACAGTCTTGCAATCGCTTGCGCTTGCTTTTACTTGCTTTTAATAATATTGTATATCTTATTTCAACAAATGTCAATATATTTTTTTGTACAACATAGACTAAAATTTTGCATTTATACTAATAGGCTTATAATCACTTCTGCAAGCTTTTGCTCATTATGCCTTATAAATTCCTTTTTTAAAGCTACTAAATTTTCTTCTACTACTTTAATTCCCATTCTTTCTAACTGATTTTTATCGTATTCAACAGGTTGTGACATGTCTTTTATATAGCGCTCCATATAATCATGAGGAATTTCGCCATTGTTGACAATAATGTAATCTATAGATTTAAGCCCATGTTCAAAAAGAGCCTTCACATGGTCACAAGCAGTATAACCCAAAGTCTCTCCTGGCTGTGTCATGATATTACATACATAAATTTTAACCGCTTTGGAGGTTTCAATAGCATCACACATTCCATCTACCAAAAGATTAGGTATTACACTTGTATATAAACTTCCAGGACCCAATATAATGGCATCAGCATTTAATATATCCACTAACACTTCTTCAAAAGGCGCTGCATGAGAAGGTTCAATATATATCCTCTTTATCTTGCTGTTTTCTTTTTGTTGTACAACAGGAATTTGCGATTCCCCTTTAATAATAGTCCCGTTTTCCAGCTCTGCTACAAGCCTTACATCATTAAGAGTTACAGGAATAACTTTTCCAGATACAGCAAGCACATCACTCATCTTTTTTACAGCTTCTTCAAAATTTTTAGAAATACCTATCATGGCTGCCAAAAACAAATTCCCAAAATTTTGTCCTTTTAACATTCCCTCAGTAAACCTGTACTGCAAAAGTTGTTCCATTGTAGGCTCTGTATTTGCTAAAGCCAGTATACAATTTCGTATATCTCCAGGCGGCAGTATCCCTAAATCCTGTCTTAGGATTCCCGAGCCACCGCCATCATCTGCTACTGTAACTACCGCAGTAATATTAGTTGTATAAAATTTTAACCCCCTCAACATAGTAGAAAGCCCTGTACCTCCACCAATAGCAACAATACGAGGTCCTCCTTTAGAATTATTTTTCATAATCATATTACTCCTCTCCTATATCTCTATGGTGCAAAATAACAGAATAATCTTCTTTTTTTAGAAACTCATAAAGGGCATTTGCAATAGTAACAGACCTATGCTTTCCTCCTGTGCATCCAATAGCTATAACAAGTTGAGATTTACCTTCTCTTATATAATACGGGATTAAAAATTTAATCATGTCCCCTAATTTTTTTAAAAACTCCTTTGCTTCCTCCCACTTCATCACGTACTCTTTTACCTTATCATCATTTCCTGTTAAAGGTCTTAACTCTTCAATATAAAAAGGATTAGGCAAAAACCTCACATCAAATACAAGGTCAGCATCAAGAGGTATTCCATATTTATATCCAAAAGACATAATATCTATTATGATTCCTTTAAACTTTTTCCCTTTTAAAAAGATATTAGACAATTCCTCTTTTAACTGGGAAGAAGTTAAATTAGAAGTATCTATTATGCTATTGGCAATTTTCCTTATTTCTGCAAGTCTCTTTCTTTCCTCATTTATTCCATCAACTATTCTACCTTCCTCAGAGAGAGGATGTTTTCTTCTGGTTTCTTTAAACCTCTTTATCAAAACCTCGTCAGAAGCTTCCAAAAAAACTATTTCGTAATCGTAGTTGTTTTTTTTCAAAAACTCAAGGCTAGAATAGATGTCCTCAAAAAACTGGCCACCTCTTAAATCCATACCAAGGGCTACCTTATCAACATTTTTTGAGTGATAAAAAAGGTCAGCAAGTTTTGGAAGAAGAGCAGGTGGAAAATTATCTATACAAAAAAAGCCCATATCCTCCATCGCTTTTAATGCCTGTGTTTTTCCAGCGCCAGAAAGCCCTGTTATTATGACAAACCTCATAAATATCACCTCTTTGCGTTTATTATATCTTCTTCTGTTAGTCCCGCCTCTTTTGCAATTTCTATTCCTCTTTCAAAGTCTCCAACTCTAAAAGGTGTATGGGCATCGCTGTTTATTACAAATTTGCATCCCTCTTTTTTAGCTATCTTTACATATTCAACTGTCATATAACCGTGACTTGAATTAATTTCAAGAGATGTCCCTCTCTCTTTTGCTGCTTTTGCAAGCTTTTGTGTATCAATGTCTACTTTTGCTCCGGGGTGTGTTATTATGTCAATTTTGTACTTTTTTATAGCATTAATCATCGCTTGAGTATTTTTTTCTCTCATCTCTTCCCGCAAGGAAATAAAATATTTACTTGCCATGTTCTTACCAAAAAGCTGTAAAGTACTTCTAAAGTCTTTAGGCATAACTCCTTCATGATATCCCATAAGCAAAATATCTAAATATTTCATAAGTTCATCAGGAACATCAATATCTCCTTCTAAGCTGATTAAATTAGCTTCTACTCCCATCAGCACTTTAATTTGAGGATATTTTCATTAATCTTATCTATTTCCTCCCTCATTTTTTTAAAATCCCTTTTTCTTAAACCATAAAATACATGAGCTGGTCCATGGTCAGTAATCGCAATTACCTCAAGTCCAATTTCTATTGCCCTTTTTACATTATCTTCTATTGTGCCTTTCCCATGGCTGTATACCGTATGGGTGTGATAATCAGCAAAAATTCTCATTTGTCTAATCACCTATTTCTCTCCTACTATTTTTATTTCTGGTACAAGTTCCACTCCAAACTTTTCTTTTACTACTTTTTGTATATGTTCAATCAAATTTAAAACATCGTAGAAAGTTGCATTGCCAGTATTTATAATAAATCCCGAATGCTTTTCAGAAACTTTAGCCCCTCCAATTGAATAACCTTTAAGTCCTGCCTCCTCAATCAATTTTCCAGCATAATATCCAGGTGGCCTTTTAAAAGTACTTCCGGCACTGGGATACTCTAAAGGCTGTTTTTCCTTTCTTTTTGCATTTAGTTCCTCCATTTTGCTTTTTATTTCTTCGTATTTCCCCTTTGTTAAACTAAGCCATGCTCTTAAAACAATCCAATCCTTTTCCTGAATAATGCTGTGTCTATAGGAAAAATTCATTTCTTCGTTTGATAAAATCAATATATTGCCTTTTTCATCTAAAACCTCTACTTTTTCTACCACGTCCTTCATTTCAGGCCCATAAGCTCCTGCGTTCATCACTATTGCTCCACCTAAAGTGCCAGGAATCCCGCTAGCAAATTCAAATCCCGCAAGTTCATGTACAAGTGCCACATTGGCAATATAGGAAAGAGGGGCTCCCGCTTCAGCAATTATGCTATTACCTTCTACCATTACATTCCTTAAAGAGGATAATTTTATTACAACTCCTCTAATGCCCTTTTCACTTACCAATAAATTAGTACCATTTCCTAGTATAAAAAAAGGAATGTTTTCTCCTTTCAACAAAAATATGACTTCCAATAATTCTTTACGATTATTTGGTACAACTAACACATCTGCAGGTCCACCTATTTTAAAAGAAGTGTGTCTTTTCATGGGCTCGTTTAAATACAATTTCCCTTCTCTTAAGATATCTTTCAATTTGTCAACTATCTCAATCACTCTACCACTCCTCAAAATTTAAAGTTTAACTACTCCATCTATAGTCTATCAATAATATATTGTTTTCATTCCAAAATGAAACTTTATATGCAATTTTATAATATCACTTTTTTTTCACAAAATAAATAGAGGGGATAACCCCTCCTTTATGCATTGTAACAAACTTTAAATCTCTTGCTTATGCAACCTTCCGAATCATACATGCTCACAACAGCTGTGCACTTTTTTATCTTTATCTCGCAATTGCAATCCCTGCAAAAATACAGGTTATTCCCTATTTTGCCCACATTCGTACTTTTGCAATTTGGGCATTCCACAGCAATCACCTCTTAATTAGCTGCTTACACTATGAACTGCATCGCCAATGAATTAGTGGGCTGCAGAGTCACAGACTGCCATCTGTTCCTTCTCTGGCGTGTCCAACACACCTCCTGTAATTAAATTTATTCCAGTATAAGCAGCTTTTGATTTGTGCATTAAATAATCTTAAAATTTTGATTTCCATTTCAATTTTTATTATACCACAAGGGAAGAAATCGGTTATAGCTTGAAATTTCCTTATATCTTCTAATATTTTGAATTTTTCCTTATATTTATTCAGCATTTCTCCCTTTAGCAAAAAAAATATCCGTTTTTCTATGCTTTTTGCTAAAACTTAGAGCATATAATTATATGAGGTGTTCAATATGATTTTTAAAGCTATAAAAGTATTTTCCATCCCTTTTTTCACTTCAATGGGAGTTGTCATCGGCGGGACGCTTATTGGCGCTCTATCTTCTATTTTTACTTCAGATTCTCCTATTAAAGTCATAAACATGATATTAAAAGACATACGCTTATGGGCAATATTAATAGGACTTGGAGGATCTTTCTCCGCTATAAGAGGCTTTGAAATAGGTTTAAAGGGTGAATTTACACAACTTATAAAACAAGGCTTAATAATTCTAGGAGCCTTTTTAGGATCTTATGCAGGGTTTAAAATTATTTCTTTTATTGTTGGTGATTTGAAGTGAGAAAGTTTCATATTTATATTGGCATCTTTATTCTTGGCTTTATTACTGGAAGTTCTATTATAAATGCAGTAAATGGTATTAAAATTGAAAAACTAATTTTTGAAAAAGAAGCTTATAGAATGAATAACATTGAATTAAGTGAAAAGGTGTCAAAACTTAATGAATCCCTAAAAAACAAGCCTCAAAGAGTAGTCACAGAGATAATTGTGCACATAAATAATGCTGACAATAAATTGGCTATTGAAATAGAAAAATACGTAAAAGAAAAACTATATGGCTTATACGGAAAAGAGGTAGAAAAAATAGACCCCATATTAATAAAAAACATTTTTGATGGCAGAGTCTTAACAATTGAAAATAAAAAAATAATCCTAAAGGTTAACTTTATTGTAATAAATACTATTATCGAAATTTACCTTGATATTCATGAAAAAAATTCTCTAGAAGAATAAACATAAATTACAGATTGTTAACAAACCTTTTTGTATGTAATTTAAAGTCTCCTGCTTTTATGCTAGGGTGCAGGCTCACGTATCTAAGTCGTGTCTAAGGCTCATTTTGGGCAGATGAGACACACTACACCTTGCGCATAAAAGCGGAGACTTTTTAAAAATGACTTTGTCTACAGTCTGACATAAATTATTCATTTTGTATGTTAATTTCTTTCTTTATTTTCCAAACAATAGAATCGGCAGCTTCAAATCCCATATTTATGCATTTTCCCGCCTGGTCAAACCTATACCAGCGAATATTATTAACATTAGGTTTTATTGTATAGACTCTTTTACCCCTCTCTGTTTTTTCAGAATTTTTGTTAGAGCTGTCTTTTAATAACTTCATAGTTGTAGCTGTAATAGATATGATTTCGGGCAATGTTCTTTTTAAATTGAAATATTTTTTTAGAGGCAGCAACCTATCACTATTAGCTAAAGAATAAAAGGTTTTTTCAAAAACTCCCATATCTATGCTAGAGCTCACATCACATTCTATAATTATATCTGCACCCAATTTAGCTGCTAATTCTATTGCCTCAGAATCAACAATTGACCCATCAACTAACTTGGTTCCATTGTACTCCACGGGTTCAAAAAAGACGGGGATAGAAATGCTTGCCCTTATAGCTTTTATCAAGTCTCCCTCTGAAAATACTATTTCTTTTCCTGTTTGAATATCAGTAGCCACAATATATAGAGGAATATTAAGTTCCTCAAAACTTTCTTTCACATAACCCCGCAAGTATTTCTCTATTTTTTCACCCTTTACTAAGCCGGTTCGTGAGGCTTTAAAATCCAATAAACTTATAAATTTTAACATATTAATCTTTTTTGCATCACTTATAAGTTTGTCTACATTATGTCCTGAAGCATAGATTGCTCCTATTATCGCTCCCATACTTATGCCTATTATAAAATCAATAGGAATATTTTCTTCTTCAAATCTTTTTAGTATACCTAAGTGCGCATATCCTCTTGCTGCTCCACCACCTAGTATAAGTCCTATTTTGGGTCTCATTTTTCATCACCATTTCTATTCAAAAATAATTTGTATGGCATTTAACGCATCCAAAATTTCATTTTCATTAGAATCTAAAATCACTTGAATTCCCGTACCAAACATTGCACCAAGTATCATCCTCGCTACTGCTCGTGGAGAATAATTTCTAAAATTCTCTCCTAAAGCACTGTTACTTAAAATTTTTTCCTCAATCATTTTAGATAAGTCATTAAATAAATCTTTTAATAAACTGTTAAAAGAAGAGGACCACATAGCTAAACCTGTAAAATCGTACAACAGTTTAAAAAGTCCTGGATTATTTTTTAAAAGGTCTTTAAAAAAATTCACTAAGGATAGCATCTTATCTTTTGCAGTTTCTCCCATACTCAAAGCTTCATTTATTTCTTTTAAATATTTATCTATCATCATCTTTATTACCTCTGTAAAAAGCCCTTCCTTACTGCCAAAATAATAATGCAATTGGCTTAACACAACACCAGCTTCCTCTGCAATGTCTCTTAAGGAAACATTAGCATATCCTTTAGTTGAAATACACTTATATGCAGCATTTAATATTCTTTGCGATTGGTTTCTTCCTTCCATCTTGGATTTCCCCTTTTGAAGTTTATTTATTAAAGCCGCCCAGATCGGAAAATAGAAATTGCTAAACCTAAAACTATGACAAAAGCTATCGCTAAACCAATCTTTAAAATTATCCCATTAAGCTTATACATTTCTGCACCAGCATTAGCACTCATTCCTGACCCTATTAAAATCCCTGCAATGACAATACTTAAAGCCAAAAGTATAATACTGGTGGAAAGTCGATTAAATACCTTATCAACCCGTTTCTCTAAATTTTCAAGGTCTCTTATTTTCAATTCTATAGCATAATTTTCTTCTTCTGTTTTCCTTAAAAAATTCAATAAAAATGATGGCAACTCTTTTATCAATCTGCTATAATCCATTGTGGCATTTATTATCTCTTCTTTCATATGTTGAGTAGAAAACATTTTAGGTATCAACTGCTTTGCAATTGGTTTTGCCACTTCTAAAACGCTAATTTTGGGATCTAACTTTTCTACTATCCCCTCTAACGTTATAAGGCTTTTAGCCAGCATATTAAATTCATTGGGAATTACAATATTATACGAAAATACAAGGTCAAATATCCCATTGAGGACTTCTCCAACTTTGAGCTTTTCTAGCGGTATTTCAACATATCTATCTCGCAAATTATTTATATCTTTTTCTAGCTTTTTCATATTAACATTTAAAGTCATCGCATTTAAATCTATAACGCTTTCAATAATCATCCTGCTATTTTTGTAAACAATCCCCAACAACATTTTAGAAAACTGTCTTTTCCTTTCTGGGCTTAAGCTACCTACCATTCCAAAATCTAAAAATGCTATTGTCCCATCCTCTAGCACCATAATATTTCCCGGATGAGGGTCTCCATGGAAAAAACCATCCCTTAAAATCTGATTCAATACAGATTTTGCAAGGTTTCTTGCAATTGCACCGCGGTCTAATCCAGCCTCCTCAATTGCATTAAAATCATTTAACGGAATGCCATCAATGTATTCCATCGTCAATACACGTCTTGTCGTATGGGTCCAGATTATAGAAGGAATTTTGACTTTTTTGTCTTTTAAAAAATTCTTTTTGAACTTTTCTGCGTTTTCCCCCTCTATTCTAAAATCTAATTCCTCTCCCAATCTCTTTTTGAAGTCTTCTACCATTTTTGTAAAATTATATATTTTCCCATACTTTGTATGATTATCAACAAATTTGGAAATATCTTCTAATATCCTCATATCTTGGGCTATGATTTTTTCTATCCCTGGCCTTTGAACCTTGACAACAACAGTTTTGCCTGACCACAACAAAGCCTTGTGAACTTGTGCTATAGAAGCCGCCGCTAGAGGAGTAGGCTCAAATTCAGCATAGGTTTCCTCCAAACTTTCGCCAAATTCATTTTGTATAACTGATTTCACCTCATCAAAAGAAAAAGCAGGAGCTTTGTCCTGTAATTTTTCCAATTCCTTTATTATATCTTTTGGCAAAATATCAGACCTTGTGCTTAAAATCTGCCCCATCTTTATAAAAGTAGGTCCTAATTCTTCAAGAGCAAGTCTTAACCTTTCTCCCCGGGAAAGTTTCGCAATATTTTCATCATTTGTTTGCTTCAAGATTTTTCTTCTTACATTTATATGTTTTAAAATTCCAATATTGTCAATTATAGCACCAAACCCGTATTTGATGAATACAAAAACTATTTCTCTGTATCTTCTTAAATGTTGCATTATTTCACACCTGTCATCAAAATTTTATAGTTACTTATTTCTTTGTGTTTTGCATTTCCTCCAGCACTTTTCTGACTTCCTCACGAACAATATTTCTTATATCTTCTTTACTAACAATGTCCTCCTTTTTGGCGATGTTCATGTAATCTAACGTTTCAGCAACTGCGTCTTTAATCATTTTTCTCAATTCTTCCTTCTGTTCTTCACCTTTTTTTACTAAGTCTTTTACCATTTTTTGTGCATCTTCTCTTGCAACTTCTCCTCTATCTACAAGCTCTTCTACTATTTTTTCTATTTTCTCTCGCGATAATGCAAATAATCCTAAGCCAAAATTGATAGATTTTTCAAGCAAACTTGTCATATTTATAACCCCTTTCAAAATTAATTCGGACATCCGTCCTAATATCTCTACTAATATTATATACTAAAATTTCCTAAAGTCAATATGGAATTTTATTACTCCTCCAACAGCTCTTTTACAACTTCTATACCGTTTAATTTCATGTGATACAAAAACATGGTATGTATCAAATTGCCATCATGAGGCATTATCTTGAGGGACTCGGCAGTTTTTACAGATGTATCATAGGTTTCAACGCAATTTTCCGGTACAATTACATTTACTTTAAGATTATTGGCATTTGCAATCATTTTTATAGACATAGCCGTCTGGTAAACGCATAAATCAGTACAATCTCCTACAACGATAAAAGTAGATTTTCCTTCCTTTATCATTTCAACAACTTTCTTTAAAAACTCATTCCCGCCTTCTAATTCCCCTCCAAAAAACACATTCAACGAATTTTTCTCTACAATCACAGGTTCTCCTTCAACTACTTCTTTTAATTCGTTAACAATTTCACTTTCAAAAGTGTCTTTTACACAGTGAGGTGGAAATTCTTCAAATTCAACTGCATCTGAAGGATGAGCGTCATTTAAAAAGAACACATTTTTTATACCCATTCTGTAGCAGGCCTTTAATAAATTTTTTATGGGTTCTATTATCCCTGCAACTCTTGGACTAGCCAATGGACCGCTTTTACAAAAACCATTTAGCATATCTACAACCAAAACTGAAACCTTATCCTTTCCATCAGCATTGTATATTACACTGCTTAAACTTTTTTCTTCAAGGTTGCTATAAAAGTCAAAAAGGTAATTTAAAAATGGCCTTGTGTTATACAAAAAGCTATCAAAATTCATAAAAAATTCCCCCTCTAATCAACTCTTTTGCCAAAATTATACCACAAAAATACTTAATCCAGTACATTGAAAAAAGTTTCTCTTGCCACAGCCAAAAGTCTCCCCTCTTCTGTGTAAGCCTCACAAACTGCAACAGTAGTTTTATTGCCAGCATGTACTATTTTTCCAATCGCCTTTACTTTGTCAACCAAATTTGCAGGTGAAACATAATTTATATTCATTTCAAGAGTCACCACTTGCTTTCCAACTGTGCGAGCTGCCATACCCATTGTAATATCCATCAAAGAAAAAAGCACGCCTCCATGAGCAATGCCAAGAGGATTTAAGTGTTTTTCTTCAATTTCTATTTTTGTAACAGCATAACCCTTCCCTAATTCTGCTACATGCACCCCTATTAATTGATGAAAATTAGTATTCCTATTTATTTTTAAAAGTTCTTCAAAAAGTTTTTCATCTATTCCACCATTTATTGCTTTCACATTCCCGCCCTCCTCATAAGTTGTTGTTATTATTATAGCATAAAAAACACAGGACTTCTCCTGTGCAGTTTGTTGACAAAGTTAAAAAATATTCAAAGGAGATATTTTGCATCGTTGCTCCGATGTTCCAAAGCGACAAAACTAAACTCGACCTTCAGGTTCCGGCAGGGTACCGGGCACAATCGGCATCCATGCCTTAAGGTGCCCGCCTCCGCCATCCATGGCTTCGGCCCTGCCTCCACCCTCGGTCTTGTTAAGTTTTGTTACCGCTTTGTAACAAGTCACTCCTTATGCAAAATATCTCCTTTACGAAAGTTTGCCTACAGTCTGCACAGGACTTTTCCTGTGTTTATGCAAATATTTCATGCCATATTTTTATAATATACCCTTCAACAGGACTAAGTATTCCTTCAAGTCCTCTTAAAATTTTACTGCTTATAAATCCTATTATAAAGCCAGCTATGATATCCAGTGGATAATGTACTCCCACATATATTCTTGCAAATAAAAGTAATAGAGTTAAAACCATCATTATACTGCCAATAATTTTGTCATACATAATCTCTGTAAAAGATAAAGCAGAACCTCCTGACGCATGGTCACTCGGAAAAGAAGCATCTGCAGGATGTTTTACCAAAAGATTGACTTTGTGATGCACAAAAGGTCTGGGTTCAAAATAGACGGTAGAAATTATTAAATTTAAACTTAGTGCAATAATAGCTGCAAAAAAGGCGTTCATAGAAGTCTTTTTACCCTTATCACCGCCTATAAACCACTGAACCAACATAAGCATCCCATACAAAATTGGAGAATACACAGCAATAAAAGTCATAATCTTGTCCAAAAAAATATTATGGCCTGCTAAGCCATTTATCATGTGAAAAAGTGTCAAATTCATATTTCTTCACCTCATGAAATATTATATAGGTGAAGTCTTAAAGGAAAATTAGATTTTCATTAAAAACAAATTAAAAAATTATAATTGATTATGTATTAATGTTAAATTAATAGTCAATACCTAAATCTTCTATTATAGATATAAACGCATCAACAATTTTAGGATCAAACTGTGTTCCCGCATTTTTTTTCAATTCTTCAATAGCTTGAGCCATTGTAAATGAATCTCTGTAAGGCCTCTTAGAAGTCATGGCATCAAAAGCATCAGCCACGGCTATTATTCGTGAACCTAAAGGTATCTTCTCACCTTTTAATCCATCAGGATATCCTTTGCCATCATATTTTTCGTGATGATGACGTATTATCTTTGCGATATTTTCCATAACCTTCATCTTATTTATAATCTCATAACTCATAACCGGATGATCCATTATTTCAGCAAATTCTTGATCAGTAAGTTTTCCTGGTTTGTTTAACACCTCATCTCTTATGCCAATTTTCCCTATGTCATGAAGTTTTGCTGCCGTGATTATATCTTCCGCTTTTTTCCCTTCAATTCCCATTTTATAAACAATTTGTGTTACAAGTTTACAAACCCTTTGAGAATGTCCTTGTGTATACACATCCTTTGCTTCTAACGCAGAAATCAATGCATTTTTCATATCTTTTAGATTTTCATTTGTTTCCTTGATTAAATCTCTAAGTCTCTCTGCCTGTAATTTAAAGTAACTAATAGATATGGATACAAAATAATACAGTGGAATAGATATTAGAAAAATATAAGATTTTTCAGTTAAATATATTTCTAAAAACTCTCCTATACTTATTAGCGTAGGAGTAATTAAGCTGCGTTTCAAATCATACATTAGAGCAGAAATTACAAGAGGAATATACAAAAGTCGCGTATAGGCGTAAAAATATATAGTGTTTATCTTTCGGGAAGTATAAAATATAATTCCAATCATTATAAGTAACAATATAAAAATTAAAATGTCTGTAAATTTTTTGTTTTTTAAAAGACAGAAAATTTTACTTTTAAATCTCTCCATAACTCTCCTCTCCTCTGAAATTACAAAAAATTTGCTTTTTCGTAAATTTTCTTGCTTATTCTACGAATATTGTATATTTATAAATTTTTATTGTCAACAATCGACTATAGTCAAATTTTAATGAATTTTTAACACTATTTTGATATAATAAGCTAAGAATTGTAAAGGGGTGGAAAATTTATGAGAATTCTCATTGTAGATGATGAAGAAAATTTAGTAAATGCTTTATATAAAGCTTTAAAAGAAGAAGGATATAGTGTAGATATTGCACAAGATGGTTTAGAAGGGTTAGAATATGCCAAAATGAATGTCTATGATGTAATAATTTTAGACATAATGCTTCCGGGAATGGATGGCATTAAAATTTTAGAGAATTTAAGAAATGAAGGTATTAACACTCCTGTACTGATGCTTACAGCGAAAGATGCTACAGAAGACAAAGTAAAAGGTCTTGATACAGGAGCTGACGATTACATGACAAAACCTTTTGAGTTGTGTGAGTTAATGGCAAGAATTCGCGCCCTTTTAAGGAGAGAAGCTCCTACTAAAAGCCCTATTTTAAAGGTTGCCGATTTAGAATTAAATACTTTGACACGCCAAGTCAAAAGAGGAGACAAAGAAATAACTCTCACAAGCAAAGAATTTGCCCTTTTAGAATATATGATGAGAAATGCAGGGAGAGTTTTAACCCGCACCCAAATAGCCGACCATATATGGGACTATGAATTTGATGGCTTTTCCAATATTATCGACGTATACATACGCTATCTCAGAAAAAAAATTGACGATGATTTTGAAAACAAACTCATTCATACGATAAGAGGTAGCGGATATTGTTTAAAGGAGTCTAAGTAAAATGAAAAAAATTTATTTTCCATTAAAACTAAAATTGACATTATGGTATGTGCTGCTATTAACTATTGTAATAACAATATTTAGTGTCGTAACCTATTTAAGTCTGGAAAAAATGATAATTATAAATGAAGATACAATACTTAAAACACAAGTTCAACAAATATCATCAGTACTTGATATAGAAAATGGAAAAATTAAATCTGGCGACGAACCTTTTTATGCCAACACAGATTTTTACGGAGCTATTTATTCTTATCCAGACTTAAAGCTAATAGAATCCAATATTCCTTCAAAAATTCTTAGCCAATATACTACAAACACTGATTTCATAGGCAAATACCAAACTGTTACATCACCTGAAGGAAAGCTTAGGATGTATTCTGCTCCTGTATATTATGACAGTAAAATAATAGGAATAATTGTAATAGCTCAATCGTTAAATTTAATGGATATAGCAATGAAAAATCTGTTTGGCATCTTCACCATTATAATTCCAATTTTAATTGGTATTACAATTTTAGGCGGGATTATTATTTCAAACAAAGCATTAAAACCAATTAGTCACATGACTAAAGTTGCAAGAGAAATAAGTGTTGGTGACCTATCTAAAAGACTTAACCTACCTTACACTAATGACGAAATAGGAAATCTTGCCCAAACCTTTGACATGATGATTGAAAAACTTGAAAACTCTTTTAAAAGGCAAAAACAATTTACCCATGACGCCTCCCATGAACTTAGAACTCCTATTGCTGTAATACAAACCCAAGCAGAATCAGCATTAAATGGCACAGGCACAAAGGAAGAATATAAAAAAGCTTTACAAGTAATACTTGAGGAAGCAAAACACATGTCAAAACTTGTTCACGATTTATTATTCCTTGCCAGAAGTGACTCTAATGCAGAAAAATTGACTATAGAAAATTTAAATTTCAGCGAATTAATAGAAGGAATTGTAAATGAACTTGCCCCTCTTGTTGAAAACAATGGCTTAACATTAAAAATTATAAAAAATGATTCTTCCTACATTAGGGGAGATCAAACAAGAATAATTCAACTTTTTTATAACTTAATAGACAATGCCATCAAATATACACCAGCTGGTGGAAAAGTAGAGATAAGTGTAGAAAATTCAGGAAAATTTATCAAGACCTCTATCAAAGATACAGGAATAGGAATACCTGAAGAGCATCTACCCCATATTTTTGAAAGGTTCTATAGAGTTGACAAAGCAAGGACAAGAAAAAGCGGAGGAAGTGGATTAGGGCTTTCTATCTGCCAGTGGATTATAAACGCCCACGGCGGAAAAATCCAAGTCGAAAGCTGTGAAGGCAAAGGAACGACTTTTGTAGTATGGCTTCCTACCTTAAAAAAATGAGTTTGGACAATTCCAAACTCATGCCCTAAACCTTCTCAATCTTAAAGCATTTGTTACAACTGACACTGAGCTAAATGCCATTGCCCCTCCTGCTATAGCTGGAGTCAAAAATCCCATCGCAGCAAATGGTATGCCGATTGTATTGTATAAAAAAGCCCAGAATAAATTTTGATATATATTTCTCATGGTAGCTTTGCTTAATTTTATAGCGGTCACAATACCCATAAGATTTCCACTTAAAAGCGTTATATCTGAGGTTTCTATCGCCACATCTGTACCTGTACCTATCGCTATGCCAACATCCGCAGTAGCTAAAGCAGGAGCATCATTAATACCATCTCCCACCATTGCAACTACTTTTCCCATTTTTTGAAGCTTCATAATCTCTAAAGCCTTATGTTCTGGCAATACTTCTGCTAGAACATTTTTTATACCAACTTGTTTTGCTATTGCCTCAGCAGTCCTTTTATTATCTCCCGTAATCATGTATACTTCAATACCCATAGCCTGTAACTTTTGAATTGCTTTTGCCGAGTCACTCTTTACAGTATCTGCAACAGCTATAATGCCATAAACTTTGTCGTGAGATGCCAATATCATTGCTGTTTTACCTTGTGATTCTAGTTCTGTGACCTTATCTTCAATTGACGTTATATCAATATTTTGTCTGTCCATGAGCCTTCTATTGCCAATATAAAACTCTTTTTCATTTATCATAATGCATATACCGTAGCCTGGTATAGCCTCAAATTTCTCAGAGTCTTCCAATATTTTGAATTTTTCTTTTGCTTTATTGACAATTGCTTGTCCCAATGGATGCTCAGAATTTTTTTCCGCAATTCCCGCAATTTTCAAAATCTCATCTTCGGTAAAATCTCCAAGAGCTACTATGTCTGTAACTTCCGGTTCTCCTTTTGTTATCGTCCCAGTCTTATCAAGCACTATTGTCGTGATTTTTCCTGCCCTCTGCAGATGCTCTCCTCCTTTAATGAGTATACCATTTTCTGCTCCTTTTCCTGTCCCTACCATCACAGAGGTCGGAACTGCAAGTCCAAGGGCACACGGGCAGGCTATTACAAGTACTGATACTGCATTTATTATGCCCCCATTAAAATCTCCATACCCAAAATACCAAATTAAAAAGGTGGTAGCAGCTATACCCATAACTGTGGGTACAAAAATACCAGAGATTTTATCAGCAATTTGTTGAATTGGCGCTTTGGAACCTTGGGCGTCTTCTACCATTTTAATAATTTGCGATAGTACCGTATCTTTACCCACTTTTGTCGCTTCAAATTTAAACGTTCCTGTTTTATTTATCGTAGCACCAATTACTTCATCACCAACGCCTTTTTCTACAGGAATAGATTCACCAGTTATCATAGATTCATCTATTGTGGAACTACCCTCAACTATTTTACCATCAACTGGTATTTTTTCACCCGGCCTTACAACAACGATATCCCCAACTTTGACTTCTTCAATAGGTATATCTAATTCTTGCCCATCCCTTATCACTCTTGCGGTCTTTGCTTGTAGTCCCATAAGGTTTTTTATTGCTTCAGATGTTTTCCCCTTGGCTGTAGCTTCAAGCAGTTTACCCAATGTTACAAGCGTTATAATAACTGCTGATGCCTCAAAATACAAGTAATTGTGTATCTCATGAGAGGGTTTGGTAAATACATTGTACAAACTATAAAAATACGCTGCAGATGTTCCCATAGCTACCAAAGTATCCATATTTGCCGTCATATTTTTTAAATTGTTCCACGCACCCTTATAATATCTAAAACCTACGATAAACTGAACAGGTGAAGATAAAAATACCTGTAACCACGGATTATCAAGTATTCCTCCTGAAATTTTAAACATTCTAAAAACCATTGATATTACTAACGGCACAGTTAAAATCGCTGAATATATTACAAGTTTCCTTAATGTATTTATTTCTCTCTCCTTTATCTCTTTTTCTGTGTCAATACCTACTCCAGTCTTTTCTTTTGCATCATATCCTATATCTTTTATCGCTTTAATCATTTTTTCTGTATCAATTTCATTTGAATCATATTCGACAATTGCTGTCTCAGTCGCAAAATTAACTGATGCATTGCTTACACCAGGCAGGTTTTTTAAGGTTTTTTCGATTTTGGCAGCGCAGGATGCGCAGGACATACCCATAAGTGCAAGCTCTGCTTTATCTTTTATTACACCATATCCTATATCTTCTATTTTTTTCTCCATATCGCATATATTAATTTTATCTGGATCATATATAACTGTTGCTTTTTCAATCGCAAGATTTACATTTGCGTCTAAAACTCCATCTAAGCTTTTAAGCCCTTTTTCTATTTTGGTTGCACAAGCTGCACAAGACATCCCTGTTATTTTTAAATTAGCTTTTTCGGCCATATTTTCATCTCCTCTTCATTCTCTCAGTATTTTTATAGGAAATTCTTCCAAATAAAAGGAGATTCCGAAATTTTATCTAACTTTTCTTTCTATTGTTCCCCCTCCTACAACAATATCTCCATCATAAAAAACTACTGACTGTCCTGGTGTAATAGCCCTTTGCTGATTGTCAAATTTCACAAAAACCCTCCCATCTTCAAGTGGTCGTATTACTGCATCCTGCTCTTTTGCAGTATACCGTATCTTTGCTTTTACTCTCATCTCTCCTTCAAGTTTGTCAATTGAAATAAAGTTGTTATTATAGGAAATGAGTTCATCCCCAAATACTTCGTCACCGTATCCTAATACTACCACATTATTTTCTGCATCAATATCGACAACATAGAGGGGTTTGCCAACAGAAATTCCTAAACCTTTCCGTTGTCCTATTGTATAATGTATAATCCCTTTATGATAACCTAAAAATCTACCTCTCGTATCGCGGAATTCTCCTGGTTTTATCTCTTCTTTGGCATTTTCTCTAATAAATTTTCCATAATCATTATCAGTTACAAAACAAATTTCTTGACTGTCTGGCTTTGATGCAACAGGCAGGCCTAAATTTTTAGCTAACTCTCTGACCTCATCTTTTTTATATTTACCCAGTGGAAACAAAATATGCTCAAGCTGAGTTTGAGTAAGATTATATAGTACATAAGTCTGGTCTTTGGAAGTATCTACAGACTTCTTTAATATATACCTTCCTCTTTCTTCATCGTACTCACAAATCGCATAATGGCCTGTTGCTACATAATACGCATCTATCATCCAGGCTCTTTTCAAAAGTTCTTCAAATTTTATATATTTATTGCAAGCAATACATGGATTAGGAGTCCTACCTTTTAAATATTCATCTACAAAGTAATCTATTACTTTTTCTTTAAAAACATCTTTAAAATTCATTACATAATATTTAATGCCAATCTTATTCGCTACTCTTCTGGCGTCACTAACAGCACTTAATGAACAACAGCCGCCTTCAACTCTTACGGCTTCCTCATCTTTGTCCTGCCATATTTGCATCGTAACACCTATAACATCAAATCCCTGCTCTTTTAAAAGATACGCTGAAACAGAGCTATCAACACCTCCGCTCATTCCTACAACTACTCTGTTATTCTTTTTCATAAAAAAATTTTCTAACCTCCTTGTAGATTCTCTCATACAATCTGTGATATTGACCTTAATCTTTTAACAATTTGTGGAAGTACTTCTAAAACCTTATCTATATCTTCTTCTGTGTTATCTTTGCCTATTGTAAGTCTCAAAGACCCTCGAGCTAATTCTTTTGAGAGCCCAATTGCTAGAAGCACATGAGATGGCTCCAATGAACCAGAAGTGCATGCTGAACCACTTGAAGCACATATTCCTGCCATATCTAAGTTTAAAATAAGGGATTCGCCATCTACAAATTCAAATGATACATTAACATTGCCTGGAAGCCTTTTTGTTGGATGCCCGTTTAACCTCGCATATGGTATTTTTTCTAATATTCCATTTATAAGTTTATCTCTTAAAAATGTAAGTTTATTTATATGAGAATCCAAATTTTTCGTGATAAGCTCTATCGCTTCCCCCAGTCCTACTATTCCTGCAACATTTTCTGTGCCCGCTCTTCTATTCCTTTCCTGTGTTCCACCTTGTATAAGCGAATGAATCTTTACCCCCTTCTTTATATATAATGCTCCCACGCCTTTAGGTCCATATATTTTATGGGCAGATAGAGATAACAAATCAACATCTAATTTTTTTACATCTATTGGTATATTACCAACTGCTTGCACAGCATCAGTATGAAAATATACATTTTTCTCATGAGCTATTTTAACAAGCTCCTCAATTGGCTCTATCGTACCTATCTCATTATTGGCAAACATTATAGAAACAAGGATTGTTTTATCTGTAATTGCCTTTTTTAAATCTTCAGGCTTTACAAGTCCATATTCGTCAACTGGAAGATATGTTACTTTGAATCCTTCTTTTTCAAGATATCGACAAGTATTAAGTACTGCATGATGTTCAATTTCCGTTGTAATAATGTGATTTCCCTTATCTTTTAACGCATATGCTACACCTTTTAATGCCCAATTATCAGACTCAGACCCACCACTGGTAAAATATATTTCGTCTGCATCTGCACCCAGAGCTTTTGCCACTTTTTCCCTCGCTTCTTCAATAGCTTTTTTCGCTTCTTGACCATATGAATACGGAGAAGATGGATTACCAAAAACATCACTATAATATGGTAACATCGCCTCTAATACCCTTTTATCAACTGGAGTAGTCGCTGCATTGTCTAAATAAATTCTATCCACAAAAATCGCCTCTCTATTATTTTCTACTTCTTAGTATCTCTCTTACCTTTATAATTTCATCAATAATGTCAAGATTTAATGTGTCAGATGTTTTTTGCTTTGTACCTTTTTTTATAATTTTTTTAC